>JAHZJA010001377.1 GCA_022601155.1 Deltaproteobacteria bacterium
AATGGTAGTCCGGGGCCCTGGTAGCTGATGCGGCTGCCGGGGTGGTTGTTGCCCACCTGCACCCCCAGCTCGAGCGATCGGAATGGTGTCGACGTGCCGATGTGGTCGGCGACGGCTTGGTCGATGGAGGCGTGCGAGCCCCAGCCATGCGGGCCGCCGCTGTTGGGGTGCATGAAATCGTCCCCTGCCAACATCGGCGAGCCCGTGAACAGATAGGCGGGGCCGACCGTGTGCATGCCGCCCGGAGGTCCCGAGGGGTAGATCTGGAGTCCGTCGACCACCACCAGATGCTCGCGGTAGGCCTGCAGCGGGGCGAGGATCGACGGCAGCTCGAAGTCCTTCACACCACCGGTCGGCAGCCAGTTCTCGCGAATGGTGCCGTGGGGGTGGAAGAACATCAGCAGGCGCTTGGGTGGGGCCTGGACCTCCCCCGCTACGCTCTCGAGCAGGGGAACGAACGGCGCAGCGGCAGCCGACAGGCCGAGGCCGCGAAGCATTTGGCGACGAGAGAAGCGAGGCTGGATGATCTTGGGCATGGCGAGCCTTCCTTCCTATTGCGCCGTCCGGTAGCGGAACGCGTCGGTTCGAATGATGTGGAGCAGTAGCGCCCGGACGTCGTGTCCCGAGCTCTCAAAGGCCTGGTCGAGCACGTCCAGGGAGCAGCTGTCTTGATCGGCCTCGACGCGGCCAAAGGCGTAGCGGAACCATTGCCGGGTGACGCACTGCCGCACGTCCTCGCTGTCGGCCAGCATCGTGGCCAGCTCCACCACCCCCTCGAACTCGCCGTCGACATCGGTGCCGACCAGATTGCCCGACTGGTCGACGGCGAGCCCATTTTGCAGCTCACGGTATGCGCCGATACCGTCGTAGCCTTCGAACGCCAGCCCGATTCCATCGATGAGCACGTGGCAGCCCGAGCACGCGGGGTCGTTGGTGTGCTGCTCGAAGATCTCGCGCGTCGTCGCATCGGGTGCGGGGTCGGGCGGAATCGCATTGACGTCGGGCGGTGGAGGTGGCGGCGGTGTGCACAGCAAGTTGCTGCGCACGGTGGCCCCACGCTGGATGGGCCCGCTTTGGTTGGTGTGGGCGTGCGCGGCCAAGAAGCTCGCTTGTGTCAACAGCCCCGCGCGCTGGCCCGGGGGTAGCGCGACCGGCTCACCGATGGCCTCGTCTCCCGGCTCGACTCCATACAGTTCATACAGCGGCCCTTCGAGGTACGAGTACGGGGCCGTCAGCAGCGTCTCCAGCTTGCCGTCGCCCGACAGCACCACCGTGGACGAGAACCGACGCGTCTCCGTTCGCATCGCCTCCCGCAGCTCGATGTCGAAGGCGGGGTAGACGGCAGGGTCCTTGCTCAGCGCCTCGAGCTCATCGAGCCCCAGCCACTGCTCATGGAACGCTGCGACCGCCTCGCGAGCGCGGGGATCGTGGAGCAGTCGCTCCGCCTGGGCCTCCAGCGTGTCCATGTCCTCCAGGCTGCCGTCTTGCGCTGCATCGAGCAGAGCATCGTCGGGCACCGAGTCCCACAAGAAGAACGACAGCCTCGAAGCCAGCTCGTAGCTGTCCAGCGGCACCACGTCACCTGCGCCCGCGCCCGTATCGGGGAGGGACAGCTCGAGGTGATACAGGAAGTACGGTGACTGAAGGATCGCCGAGATTGCCAGTCGCACTCGATCGGCGGGAGCGTCGTCGCCCGCGAGGCTCGCGTACGTCTCGATCTCGGCGTCGGTGAGGGGCCGCCGCAGAGCACGGCGCCCAAACGACGCCACGAACTGCTCCACGCATCCACTGGCGCTCGGGTCGCACGGCACGATGGCATTCAGCTCACCCGCCGCCACCGTCGACACCTCCTCCGCCATGGCACGATACTGAGACACCTGCACCAGCGAGACCGGGGCCGAGAAGTTGCTGTCGAACGGCCCGACCTTCTCGTCCCCGTCCAGCGCCATCACGTCCGCATTGACCCCCAGTAGATCGCGCACGGCGTTGGCGTACTGCGCCCGCGTCAATCGACGCAGCGGCGTCGAGCCGACGGACGCTTCGGGGCACGACACGACCCCATCGTCCCCCGAACCGTCGTCCCCCGAGCCCCCCGACGAATCCCCCGTATCGCCGTTCGTCTCCCCATCAGCACCACCACCCCCATCGCGGCAGCCCCCCACACCACTGGCCAACACGAGCGCGAGCGCCCATGGCAATCGATTCCCCGTCATCACGACCCCCCGGAGCCGAGTGGTGCCCGGCCCTACTTGTGTACTGTCCGCGGGGGTCGCAATCCTTCAAGCGAATTTCGGCTCTTGCTGTTTTTCTGAGGATCGATGGCGGGGTGATGGCCCCAGTGCATGGGGGTGACGAGCCCCGAGCCAGGGATGTGGTGACAACGAGGCCGAACCCTCTGAGGGGTTTCACGTTGGAGGCAGGCCACGTTCGCTCGACTTCAGATGATGGCAACGACGAGCGGTGCATCCTGCGTGGTCAACGCGTTTGGTGGCAGTCCGGGGCATCGATCGAGTTCAGGCCAATCACTTCTCGAACCAGGGGAGAACGTTTGGGGGCTTCGAGCTTCGAGCCTTGAGCCTTGAGCCTTGAGCTTCGACTCTCGATTTGGCCGACATCGTCAGCAGGTCGGTTCGATCTCGGTGGCCGTCCGGTCGTCACGCGATCCATCTGGCTCGAAGGTCGCATCCCGCGGGTGGCCAAACGGGTGCCGATACATTGGCATCTCAGCATCGAGGGTGTTGAATCGTGGCTCGGGCCGTGGACTGGCTATTTCGGGTCAGTCTCGAACGCCATACGTTCAAAGTATGGCTCTGTGCCATCGCTCTACTTTTCTGAGGGCTGCGACAATCATTTGGGCTCGGCATTCGCGCCTGGTACACTGGTGAGGTGGCGACGGCTATGGATGTTCCGGTTCGAGGCGTTCTGTTCATCTGTATGCCCTTCAAAGAGCTCAGCGAGCCGAGCGAGTTCTTTCGAACACTCCATAGTTATTGTGACGCTGTTCGGCTCGAGCTGCACCGCGCAGATACGACGGGGTACAATCCCAGTGTCAAGGAGATACAGGAGCAGACTCGAGAAGGAATCGCCCGCGCTGACGGGGTCATATTCGACCTTACCGACAACAATCCGAATGTCCTGTACGAACTCGGCATCGCAGATCAATCCGGAAAACCGACTTTTCTCGCTCGGAGCATTGAGAGTGAGCTGGAGCTCTGTTTCAATGTTAGGAGTCGCCACGTCGAGACCTACAGGGATCTGAGAGAAACAGGTGCTGCGCAGGAACTCATCCTGCAATTCAACAAGTGGCTCGACGATCATCGTATCGCCCAGCCGAGCCCGCTTCTCAGAGGTGACACCCGTCGAGCACGTGCGATTGCCGATGCCCTCGAGGCTGCGGTGAGTCACGAACCCAGCCTCGAACCCACCGTTCGCTTTTCTGGAGGTTCTTCTCCGTTCAGCATCAGTGAAGACGAGATCAACAGACTCCGCCGGGCAGACTCCGACCACGGAGAAGCTCTCGCACGGGAGCATAGGTCGATCCATGATCTCGTGCGGAAGGGGCACCGAGTTCGGTGCCTGATCAACGTGCCGTCTCCGAACGATCGCCACCAACCATCACGGGAGCGGCGTGCTCGGTATCGTTCGCTGTCCAGGGTATTGAAGGACAATGCCGTGCCGCTCGAGAACGTCGAGTGGGCGCTCGCTGACTACTTGCCCCCAAGCACGTACATCATCGACAAATCGATCGTGTTCGAAGGCTACCGCAAGACAGGAGAGGAGGGCTACAAGATCACGCTTCGCTCGGCATCGGAGCAGGAGATTCGAGCAAGGACGGAGCTGTTTGACTCGCTGTTCGAATCAGCAGAGCAACCCTCGATAGGCGTGCTCTGTGCGAGGCTCGACGAAGCCGGGCGAGAAGAGGCACTTGTGGAGGCGCCGGTGGTTCCTCTGCTACCCACCAACCGGCACGTGCAGCACCGATAGTTCCCTCGTGACCTTGTCGGTGGGGTCGCAGTCGACGTCGAGGTCGGTCGATGTGTCGTGCAGCACCTGCTGCTCCTGGTAGACCCGAATTCGGTCGTTGGGTAGAGGCTCGAACCACGCGGCGTCGAACGACTCGCACACGCCCATCTCGTTGCTGTACTCGCCGCTGCCCTGCCACAGCACCTGCATGCGGGGCAGCGCCACGAGGTAGGTCTCGAGGCTCCGGCTGAAGAAGTCCTCGCCCGACTCGCACGAGATCTGCAAGACGCGCAGATCGTCGCGGCCTTCGAGCGGGTCGAGGTCGGCGTCCATCGAGTCGCAGCCGCCAAGGTCGAGCGCGGCCTCCACTTCGAGCAGGGAGCGGCCGTCGAGGGCGATGTGTGCGTAGACACTGCCGTCGCGGATCACCACCTCGGGGGTGAGGGCGTCGGCGTCGATGGTCTCGGCGGGGCCCTGCTCGGGCGGCGAGCCGGGCTGGGCGTCGGCAGCCCCGTGACGTTCAACGATCGGAGGCTCGGTCACGACCTCGTCGCGATGTCCTGCGCCCAGCTGACTCGCCGGCGGAGGGGCGTCGACCTCGGTCGGGGCGGGCGGCCGATGGGTGGCCGGCTTGGCGCACGCGGGCGCGACCACGGTGGCAACCACGAGCAATGAGCGGACGGGGTGGGCGATGGTCACGCGCACGGTGGACGAACCAGCGTGCCACTGGATTCCACACGGTGCGAGGGATCGACGACCGCCGCGGCCACCCCGTCCGAGCTCCAAGGGAACAGGTTCAGCGTCCGACGAGCTGGGAGCCGCCGCCGATGCGCTTGTCGCCGACGGAGGCGCCGCTGGGATAGGTCAGGTGTGAGGCACCAGCGAGCGAGACACTGTCGAGCTTCGTCGTTCCGGTGAGGGTGCCGCGGCTGGCCCCGGTCATGGCGGCAGAGACGGTCGTGGCGTCCGCCTCGAACCGTGACGCGCCGCTCAGCTGGAGCTGGAGCTCGTCGATGGTGAGATCCCCCAGCGTCAACGTCGAAGCCCCCGAGGCCTTGGCGCTCATGGAGTCGGTCTTGCCGCTGAGCTTGATGGTGCTGGCACCCGAGGCCTTCAGCTCGATCTCGTCGGCGCTGGCGGGGGCCTTGATGGTGCTGGCGCCCGAGGCCTGGACCTCGCCGTCGCCGGAGACCTCCACCTTCGATGTGATCCAGGACGCGCCGGATGCATCGAGGCCGTGCAGGGTGGGCATCGTCACGATGGCGCGAAACTCGGCATTCTTGGCGCGGACTTTTCCGTCGAGCCCGATGTCGAGCACACCATCGTCGACGTCCACGACCACGTATTTTGCGTAGGCTTCGTCGACGACGATCTCGACGCTCGTGCTCGAACCCCGCTCGATCTGCACCTGGAACGATCCGCTGGCGTGTACGGCATCGAATCCGGACACCTTGGGATTTTCGTGAACGGTCTTGCCCGTCGGGGCAACCCTCTTGCCGCCTCCGGCGGGGACCAGGGGCTGGCATGCGAGGCCGCACGCGCTGAGCCACAGGGCGGGGAGCGACAGGGAGCGGAGGAAATCGGAAGGGCACGCCATTGCTGACTGGATGCCGCCGACGGCGGGAGGGTTGGAAGCGGGTATTGCGCTATGTTGGGGAGGGCAGTTTCCAACCTTCGAGCCCGCGTCGGCATCCAACCGCACGACGATTCATGCTGGGATCGACCGCACTCGTGGGCTTGCCCATCTCTCCGCCCGCCGCGAACGCGGATACGTCGCTGGTGGCCCAAGCGCAGCGTGGTCACATCGAGGCGTTCGAGCAGCTGTACCGTGCGCATGCACCCCGGGTGTTTGGGCTGTGTAGTCGGCTGTGCGGCGACCGCTCGGCGGCCGAAGGCCTCACCCAAGACGTGTTCGTGCGCGCATGGGAGAAGCTGGGCTCGTTTCGGGGTGATGCCTCGTTCTCCACCTGGCTTCACCGACTCGCGGTCAACGCGGTGCTGGCCGATCGTCGCAGCAGCATGCGTCGCCTCGACCGCGAGCAACGGGTACCGCACCACGAGTCCCAGCCTGGGCCACACGGCAAGGTCGATGCGAGCGTAGATCTCGAGCGAGCGATGAGCGGGTTGCCTCGCCGGGCACGAATGGTCTTCGTGCTGCACGAGATCGAAGGCCTTCGCCACGAGGAGATCGCCACGATGATGAACATCACCGCCGGGACGTCCAAGGGACAGCTCCACCGTGCCCGGCAGCTGCTTCGGGAGGCTCTGCAATGACCGACACCCCCGATCCCCTGGACGAAGCGATCGCCGCGCTACCACGCTCGATCGAGCCCACCACCGATCTGTGGCCCGCGATCTCCGAGCGGATCACCGCGCCCGCTCCCCGTCGACGGTGGTGGCGTCCCGCCATTGGGATCGCGATGGCGGCAGGTCTCGCCGGGCTGTGGTGGTCGACGACCTCGCCCGACCCGCAGACGGGCAACGAGGGGGCGACCGAGCTTGCCCAGGCCGAGATGCCCGAGATGGCCGACGACGCTCCGGGTGAGTCGCGATCGGCCGTCGACGCGGCTGAGCCTCAGCCCGAGCCGGAGCGCACGCCGTTGCTGGCGCAGGAGCCCGAGTACTGGCTGGCGCTCGCCGATCTCGATTCGGACCGTGCCCGCCACCGTGTCCGAGTGGACTCCAAGGTGGCGGATGTCTTCGATACCCACTTCGCCGACATCGATCTCGCGATCGAGCACTCGCGTGGTGCGTTGTCCCAACACCCCGATGATCCGCATCTTCAGCAGATGCTGGACCATGCCTACCGTCAAAAGCTGGGGCTGCTCAAGCAGCTGGCCGATGCCGCTCGGAGACTGTGATGTCACCACGTTCGCTCTTGTTGTGTGTCGCACTGGCCGGCCTCGTGCCCGGTGTCGCTGCCGCTGCCGCCCCATCCTCCGAGACCACGCGGAAGGTCGCCGCCTCGCCCACCGTGGAGATCCGGGTCGATGCCAATACCGAGGTCCGAGGTTGGGACAAGTCGGAGATCGAGGTCGGCGGCACGACGTCGCCCACCATCAGCACATCGAAGGACAAGGTGGTGATCTCGATCGATCCCGCGGACGCCGATGATCTGGTGGTGTGGGTGCCCCGGAACACCCACGTCAAGGTGAAGACCCGCACAGGTGACATCGACATCGCGGGCCTGACCGGGGCCGCCACCATCGAGACGACGGCCGGCGACGTGGAGGTGGGCGGCGATCTTCGCACGCTCACGGTGACGACCGTCTCCGGCAATCTGGAGATCCACGGCGTCTCGACCGAGCTGGTGGCGGCCACCGTCAGCGGTGATCTCGATGCCGATCGCGTGCGAGGCCGGGTTCGCATCGCCAGTAGCTCGGGGAATATCCGTCTCACCCACGCCGCGGTGTCGCGACTGGATGTGTCGACCACCTCGGGGGACTTCCGTCTCGTGGGCAAGATCGAAGGCTCGGACAAGAACACCATCAAGACCATCTCGGGTGATGTGGGGCTTCGGCTCGCTCCCAAGTCGCCGTTGCAGGCATCGCTGGTGACGTTGAGCGGGATCATCGATGCTTCGCTGGGGACGGTGACCTCGACCGATGAGCGCCACGCGACGGTGTCTATCGGTAGCGGCGGCCCCAGGCTCGATGTCGGCACGATGTCGGGCGATATCGAGATCGAGCGCAAGCGCTGAGCCAGCCCTCTCGACGTGGCGGGGCCCCGCGGGTAGCGTCGCGCGCGTGAGTGCGGCGCCGCTTTCGATCCTCCACCAAGACCAGTGGTTGGTGGCGATCGACAAGCCGGCGGGGATGGCCGTCCATCGCAGCCAGCAGGTCCGTGACCACGCTCCGGCGTTGCAGCGGCTGCGCAACCAGCTCGATCGCTGGGTCTATCCCGTACATCGCCTCGATCGCGGTACGTCGGGGGTGCTGCTGTTCGCGCTGGATCCCGCCACGGCGCGGACCCTCGGACACAGCCTCGCGCAGCGCGAGGTCACCAAGCGTTACCTGGCCGTGACCCGCGGTCATACGCCGCCGACCGCCGAGATCGACTGGCCCCTGCGCGAGACCCCTGACACTCCTGCACGCGATGCGCAGACCAGCCTGCGCCGGCTGGGGACCGTGGAGCTTCCCATTGCGGTGGGGCGCTATCGACAGGCGCGCTACTCTCTGGTCGAGCTGGTGCCGCATAGCGGGCGTCTGCATCAGCTGCGCAAGCACATGGCGCATCTGCGGCACCCCATCGTCGGCGATGTCCGGCACGGCGAGGGCCGGCACAATCGCTTGTTTCGCGAGCACTTCGGGGTCCACCGGATGCTGCTCCACGCCCGGGCGATCGAGCTGACCCACCCGGTCACCGATGAGCGTCTCGAGATCGAGGCGCCGCCGGATTCAGCGCTCGGTGCCCTGCTGGGCACTTTGGGCTGGTCCCGCGCCACGGGCAGTGCGGCGGCCGAGGGGTGAGAGGCCGGGGGGTCCAAAAGGCACTTGCCCTCCGTCGATCGGCGCGGCAGGCTGCCCCCGCCCATGGGTCGAACCGCTCACCCTGCTCCCCGGGTCAAGCCGCGCCGCCGCAAGAACAGCATCGCCTCGTCCGCCGATCGCCACGAGCTGTATGAGCTGTCGGTCCAGGCTCCGGACACCGATGCCGAGACACTGGCCCGGCTCTTCAAACGGTTCCGCAAGCGAGAGGCGCTGTCGTTTCGCGAGGACTTCTGCGGGACGGCGGTGCTGTCGTTGGCGTGGGTCAAGTCGCACCGCAAGCGCACCGCGGTCGGCATCGATCTCGACCAGCCCACCATGGACTGGGGGCTCGAGAACCGAATCACCCCGGCCGGGGAGGAGTACGCGTCGCGTATCGACCTTCGCTGCGCCGATGTGATGGAGGGCGTCGGTCCCAAGGTCGACCTCGCGGTCGCGCTCAACTTCTCCTACTTCGGATTGCACAAGCGCAAGCAGCTGCTGCGGTACTTCCAGGCGGCGCGGCGCAGGTTGGTCGACGATGGCCTGCTCATCCTCGATGTGTTCGGGGGATGGGACGCCATGGCCGAGGACAAGAATCGGCGCAAGGTGACCAACTTCACCTACAAGTGGGAACAGCGCAGCTTCAACCCGCTCACCCACCATTTCGTGTGCGCGATCGGCTTCGAGTTCCCCGATGGGTCGAGGCTCGAGGATGCGTTCTTCTATGACTGGCGGCAGTGGACCTGCCCCGAGCTGCGCGACGCCCTGCGCGAGGCAGGGTTCTCCAAGGTGCACCTGATGTGGGAGCGCACCGATGGCAAGGGTGACGGTACGGGCACGTTCCACGAACCCCGGCACGTAGACAATCAACAGTCCTGGTGGACCTATATCGTGGCAGAACGGTAACGACGATGGCCAAGGCGAACAAGAAGAAGACCGCAGCAAAGGGCAAGGCCGCCGCCAA
>JAHZJA010001378.1 GCA_022601155.1 Deltaproteobacteria bacterium
TCGGAAACTCGGCCGTTGACAGTGCCCAGTACGCCTCACCTCCGGTCACCGGTCCCGGCCCCGCTGGCGCCGTCGCGTCGGGATCGGTGACGTAGTAGCCCAAAGCGCCCACCTCGGTGCTCCAGTCGACGGTGGGATTGCCCGCCCCGTCGACCATCAGATCGACGAGGTTCATGCCCTCTTGACCGGTGCACTCGGTCGGCATTTCGTCGCCTGGTCGAGCGATCACCCAGCGCACATCGGTGGCCTCGAGCCCCGGGCTGCGGAACATCAACGTGCTCTGGCCGCTGTCCGCCACGCCGTCACCGTCCTCGTCTACGAGGACGATCTCCGAGGGGAAGCTGCGGTTGAGGAAGAACATGGACCCAGCCGGCACCGCGAAGGCAAACGGCGGGAAGTAGGCGATGTCGCCCTCCACCACCACGTCGTACTCGCCATCCAAGACGTCGGTGACGGGACCGACCATGACCGCGCCGTAGCCCGTGGGCCCGGCGGTCATGGGAAGGTCGATCGGCAGGGTCACGCTGTTGTCGTAGGCACTGGCGGCGAAGTCGAGCGTGGGGTGGTCGACGGTGACGACGTAGTCGCCCTCGAGCCGCAGCGCAGGCGCCTGCGCGACGGTGAACGACACCACGGTGTCCGCCTCCAGCACCCGCTCGCTGAACGCCTCGAACTGCGCGTCCAACTCGATGGTGTAGCGCTCGCCCGCGGCCAGGGGCGCCGACGGGTCGAGCGTGAGGTGCCGGCCCTCGACGGTCAGGGTGAAATCGAGCAGCGCGCCGCTTTCGTTCCGCACTGCGATGCGGCCGAGGTTCTCGGCGTCGTCGAACACGGGATGGGACATCACGATCGTGATCGGGCCCTCGCTCCGCACATGCTCGTCACCATCGCTGGGGGTGGTGGACAGCACGAAGAACTCGCGTGCCGTCAGCTCCCCCAGGTACCGCGCCACGTCACCGATTTCACCCTCGTCCAGCGAAGAGCCCGACAGGGGCAGCATGGCCGCCACGGCCTCTTCGAGCGTCCGCGCCGCGCCGTCGACCAGCCAGAAGGTGTGGCGGTACGAGCCGATCAGGCTGGGCACCACGATCGGATGGTCGGTCTGCGTGCCGCCTCCGGGCAGGCGCAGCCCTTCGGTCTTCAGAGGCCCGGCGTGACAACCGGAGCACGCTCCCTTGCCGTTGAACAACGCCTCACCGCGAAGGGCATCCTCGGTGAAGCTTCCGTCGCGCCGAGTCATGCCGTTGGCGGGCGGAGGAGGCACCAGCGACGAAAGATAAGCGTAGAACACATCGATGAGCTCGGTGGTGACCGTCGCACCGATCGTGGGGCCGGGGCTGCCATACAGATAGGAGAACAGCTCCTGTGCGTCGCCCTCCCAGCCGATGGGCGCCGTGCCTTCGAGCCAGAACATCGGTCGACTCACCGACGACGCAAAACCGGCCTCCCACAGGTTGCCGTCGGTCAGGCCATCGACGTGGCAGTCTGCGCAGCTGTGGTTGATGCCCGCTCCGGCCCCCGTCCCGGTGTACAGCCACTGCCCCGCGGCCATCGCCTCACCTCGTGGGTCGCCCGACAGCTGCGCGGTGCCGGTGACGGTGCCGTCGACACCGGCCATGGTCACGCGATAGGACTGGGGCCCGTGCACGAACAGCTGGTCGTCCGCGGCCAACACGGTGCGGGGTCGGCCCTCAGCGACCATCCGGGTGGTCTCGGCCAGCGTGGACGGGTCCAGGCCCAGTACGAGGTCCGAGCCCTCGTTGGCGACCCACAGGGTGCCGCCCGCCATCGCCATCCCGAACGGGCGCACCGCCCAGCCACCGGAGCTGTCTTGACGGCCCAGATCGGCAGCAGCGACCTCGCTGAGGCTCGAGGTGTCGTAGGCCGCGACCGTGTGCCGAAACGCGGTCATCCCCTCCTGGTTGGTCAGCTCCTCCACCGCAACGCGGGTGGTCGCCACGTAGAGCCGGTCGCCGTCGATGAGCAGGCCACCGATGGTCGCGCCAGCGTCACCGATATAGCCGGTCACCTCCAGCGCGTCGGTGTCGACCACCGCAATGTCGAACTCGTCGTTGCGAGGATCGTTGCCGTACTGCTGGCGGCTACTCACCGCCGAGCGGTAGCTGGCGACGTACAGGGTGCCGTCGTCAGCCGACAGCGCCATCGACGTCGGGTTGATGTTCGTCGCCACACGGCCCACGACTTCGCGAGTCGCGACATCCACCACCACCACCGCGTCCTCGGTGGCCAGACTCACGAAAGCCCGCGCGCCGTCGGACGTCAGCACGATGGCGGCCGGCTCGTCTCCCACCCACACCGCGTCGATCAGTCGGCCCTGGGCCACGTCGACGAAGCCCAGCGTGTCGCCGGCCTTGTGTGCGACCAGGGCGACATCGGCTCCCGGGACGTGGGCCACCGCAGTCGGCCACGGACCCACGGGGATCGTGCCCAGGACACCGCCGCCTTGCGGGTCCACGCGACTGAGGTGGGGATCGAACACGTTCGCCACCCACAGCTCGGAACTGACCATCGCCATCGACGAGGTCGGGTAGTAGTTGAAGTGCTCGTAGGGGGCATCGCTCACCACCACCAGTGAGCGTCGCAGTTCGCTGCCCGGCACCGCGAACTCGTACGCCCCGGCCACGACCGGGGTGAAACGAGCGTAGCCATCGGCTCCCGCCACCACCACGTTGGCGTTGCCCTCGGGGGCGGAAGCGAGCACCCACTGCTCTGCGTCGGGCGTCGGCAAGTAGAATGTCGCGCCCAAGGCAAATCGCTGCGTCGGCTGCAGCTCGAGCGACTCGAGCTCGTCGACCTCCTCGTCGTCACGGCAGCCTGGAACCACACCCAGCGCCAGCGCCAACATCACTCCAGCCCCTGCCGACACCCTGCTCCGTCGTGTCGACGTATCGTTCATCGTCTCGTTGTTCATGGCTCGCCGGTCGTTCGTTCGTCGAAGATCGGTGGGCTGTCTAACCCCATCCTCGTCAGGTGCAACCGATTGACGTCGCGGTTGGCCAGCACCCGCTCCCACGTCGGCCCTCGTGGCGCCCATCGGCCCCCTCGACGCACCGCCGTTGTGCTCTCACACGCACCTCCACGGCAGTTCAAGACCGGGTCGCTGGACCGTGCCGCCAGTCGGTCGTCGCGCCGTCGCGATCCAGCCATGACCACGGTCATTGGCGGCGACCATGGAGCCCGGGTCAAGCAATACCGCCCCACCCCATCAGCTCACGCGCCGCGCGGAACCACACCGACGTCGCCCGGCACAACGAGATGGATTGAGTTCGCGCGTCCCGGTGATGGCACCGCCGGGGGCCCGCCGCTAGCCTCGCGGAGCCGCGCCGCCCTCGACCATCCCCGCGAAGCCGCTGAGGTATTGCAGCAGCGCCTCGCCAACATCCACGCTGCGAAGGTAGTCGGGCGACCAGGTGGGCCGCTTGGGCTCCCACTCGGGCTGGGTGTAGACGACCGGCCAGTTCGGGTGGGCGATGGCGGCGCGCCCGACCACCACCACGTCGACCCCCGCGCCCACGGCTCGTGCCGCATCCTCGCGGGTCCAGATCCCACCCGCAGCAAAGATCGGCACATCGCCCGGCAATGCGTCGCGAAATGCTCGGGCCACCGCGCCTGCATCGGGCTCGTGCGCAGGCGGACCCGATGCATCGCCCAGCGACAGGTGGATGAAGTCTGCGCCGTCTTCGACCAGCCACCGACCGACCTGCACGCCATCGTCGAGGACCAGACCCCGCTGCGCCCACACGTCGACCGGAGACACCCTCACGCCGACCGCGAACGAGGGAGACACCGCAGCGCGGACGGCTCGGAGCGTACGCCGCAGCAGCAGGGCGCGGCCGGCCAGATCGCCGCCGTATTCGTCCTCCCGCGGATTGTCATGGGGCGCGAGGAACTGGGTGAACAGGTAGCCATTGGCACCGTGGATCTCCACGCCCGAGAACCCGGCCCGCTCGGCTCTTTGCGCCGCAGCCACGAACTGCTCGATGACCTCGTCGAGGTCTTCGAGGGTCGCGGCACGGGTGTTGGCCGGGCCCCCGTCCACGGTACTGAGGGGGCGGCCGGGTGCCAGCTCGGCCTTGGCTCCCCCGTGGTGCAACTGCACCACGGCGGCCGCTCCATGCTCCCGCAGGGCCGTCGCCAGTCGTGTGAGGCCCTTCAGGTGGTCATCGGTGGCGATGCCAAGCTGGCCGCGCCATGCATGCCCCTGCTCGCTGACGAACGCAGCACACGTGCTGATCCAGCGAAACCCATCACGGGCCCGCCGCACCAACCACTCGAACTCGGCGTCGCCCAACGATCCATCCGGCTCACTCTGGGTGTTGGTGAGCGGAGCCATGGCGATGCGCTGGGGAAGCGTCAGCCCGCAGCGCAGCACGAGAGGTTGGTCGAGCGTGTTCATGAGGTGCCTGGTCCGTCGCCGTCATCAACCGGCGCCGTCGACCGCGAGGTTACCCCCTCACCTCTACCGACGGGCCCCGCTCGGAATGCGTGGCATACAGCGCCAGCCGCGGGGGTCCGTCATCCAACAGCCGCTGGCATCACGCGCAATCGAGGCCCCGTCGCGCACGGCAGGCTCTCCATGCGTACGCGATTGCCCACGCCCTCCCGACGCCGAGGCGGCCGGCATCGGCCCCCGCGCGCGACGACCCCGGGTCTGCGGCGTCCTCACACGGGCTCGCGGATCTCCAGAACCTGGTTGGCCTCCACCGCGTGCAGGCGCGTGGTCTGCCCAGAGGTCGGCCAGATGATCTCGAGCTCCACCGTCGTGTCCGCGCCCAAGCCGAAATGAGCCAGCGCCTCCGCCTGACCATGGAAGTGACTGCCCACCCCAATCTGACGGACCTGCCAGGGCCCGCCCGCCTGCGGGCGCACACGGACCCGCGCCCCGATGGCCTCCGTGTTCGGGGCGCGGCCGCGTAGGCGTACCCCAAGCCACGTCCGCCCTTCGACGTCGTTGTCGTACAGCGCGGGGGCGTCCAGGTTCGATCCGACCAACAGCTCCAGATCGCCATCCCGATCGTGGTCGATCGTCACCAGGCCCCTGCCTTGCCGCTCGAAGCTCACCCCGAGTTCCTCGTCACGCCGAGCCCAGGGCTCCTCGCCGTCGTTGGTCCACAGCATCAGCGGGTCGGTGCGAAACAGCAGGCTGTTCCAGCCGGCGGCGACGGCGAGATCGAGGTCTGCGTCGAGATCGGCGTCGAAGAACGTCGCGCCCCAACCCCAGCCGGACGAGCCCACGCCGAGCTGCGCGGCGACATCGGTGAACGCAAGATTGCCGTCGTTGCGATACAGCCGATTGTCGCCAGGCTCGACACCCCGCGGGGAGATCGAGGAGACGAACCAGTCCAGGTCTCCGTCGCCGTCGTAGTCCCCGAAGGTCGACCCCATGCCGTGAGACTCGAGGCCGACGCCCGCCTCTTCGGTGATGTCGATGAAGCCGCCGCGTTGGTCGTTGGCGTACAATTTCGAGGTCCCGAAATCAGCCGAGATTGCGAGCTCTGGCCACTGATCGTCGTCGAGATCGACGAAGGCGGGGGCGAAGCCGAACACGCCGGGGAAGCCCTCCAGCCGAGGATCATCGGTCCGGAGATCGATCCCCGCGGCATCGGTGACATCCTCGAACGTCCCCGGCCCGGCCGCGCCCCGGTTGTGGAGCAGCCGGTTGTAGTCGGCCTTGGGCCCCATCGCGGGCTCGTAGCTCCACTCGGTGACGAACAGATCGACGTAGCCGTCGCGATCATAGTCGCCCACGGCGACGCCCATCCCCACGTGCAGCTCCGATGTCTCGAGGGCAGCCCCTCTGTCGAGGGCCTCGTCGTCGAACAGCCCCGTCCCGTCGTTGACGAACAGGTGATACCGGTAGCCGTTGATCACGGTCACGAACAGATCGAGATCGCCGTCCCCTTCGACATCCAGCCAGGCTGCGGCACCACTTCGCCCTTCGATCTCGATCCCGGCCGACGCCGCCACGTCCTCGAACGTTCCATCGCCGCGGTTGTGCAGCAGGCGATCGGGCCCGACGCGCCGCGAGACGAACACGTCGGGCCAGCCATCGTCGTCGTAGTCGCCGACGGCGAACGCACCCAGCATGTGCTCGGGGAGACAAAAGTCGCCCTTGCGCGACTGGTCCCTCACATCATCGAGCAGGCAGTCGGGGATCGTGGCCGGTGGTTGCACGGGCGTTGCGACCCCGGCCCCTTCGGAACGATCGACGAATCCGTTCCACCGAGGGCCTTCATCCTCGAGACACCCCATCGAGGGCAGCATGAGGATGGCCCCAACAATCGTTGCGCAGCGTTCGTTCATCATCGTGTCGTCCCTGAGACCGCGTTGCCCAGATCGATCCAGCGGCCCGTGCCCTGGCCGTCGGCCACCAACAACTCGCCATTGGCCACCGCGAGGACGACCGGTTCGAGCTCGAGCTCGAGTTCGACCCGCGAGCGCAGAGACCCCCGGTCCCACCCGTCGAGCGTCACCATCGCCCGGCGGTTCGTCTGCGCGGCGTAGCCCATCGCCAGGGCCACCGAGTCATCGGACCACAACCGACCGGCCGCGAGATTGCCCCCGGGGGTATCCAAGACGATGAGCGCGTGGGTCCAGCTGGGGTCCTCGAGCCAGGCGACGGCGCGAATCTCCGGCCGATCGTCGCGACCGGGAATCGTCGGGAACACCCCGAACAGCTCCTGCTGCCCGTCGTCATCGAAGTCCCCGATGACCCAGGGGCGCTGAGCGTCGGCGAGGCCGGCATCTCCCGGGGCGTCGAAGCTCTCGTCCTCGTTGCCCAACAGGTGCCAGGCCTGCCATCGACCCACGAACAAGATGTCCAGTCGCCCGTCACCGTCGAAGTCCCCCACATCGACGCGAAGCGCGAACGCTCCTGGGCTCGGGAGTTGATGGGCGTGCGCAGACTCGGGGACATCCAGCTCCGTCCAGTCTCGCCACCTCGCGCCAATGCCATCGCCGTCGCTCCACAGCACACGGACGCGCTGTTGCGCGGCCACGACCACATCATCGAGGCCATCGCCATCGAGGTCACCGACGGCGACATCGACGACGGGAACACCGACGTCGAGCGCCTCGACATCCCACTGTCGATCCTCGCCGAGCACGGCACGGTGAAGGGCGGAGCCACCTTCGCTCCACAAGACCTCGACCGCGTCATCGCCGTCGGTATCTCCCAGCGCCAAGGCCGTCAGCGGCCCATCAGCGCCGAATGCGGTCTCCTCCCCATCCCCCCACAGGATGTGCCCAGAGCTCGCCACGATGTCTTCGAGGCCATCACCGTCGACGTCCGCCGTGATCACCGAGCCGGAGAGATCGGTCGCGATCGGACGCGACGCGAGCTCGAGGCAGCGGTCTTCACCATCGGAGGCGACCGCGAGGCACACCACGGGCTCTTGCTGGTCGTCGCTACAGTGGACCAGCGCCAGGGGCAGGCATGCGAGGAGCCATCGTTTCATCGTGGGTGCATCCGTTCCCTCGTGCGCCAGGCCGACAACAAGGCAACAACCAACGGCGTGAGCACGAGCCAGGGACTCGAAGGTCGACGGTTGAACCGACACCCGGAGACGCCGTCGAGCAACGGTGTGCTATCGACGACTTCGAGCCGGATATCGATGTGAGGCAGTGGGTTTGCGAAGACCAGGTGGAGCGCCCCTGCGCCCGGGGGGACGTCGACGACCAGTCGCATCAGCCCATCGGCATCTGCGACCAGCTCCACCTCGCGGCCGTCCGACGGCTCGATGCGAAGCCGACCCTGGGCGTCTTCGTGTTGGTCGAGTGCAACGGGGTCCGCGTCACCGATCCACACCACCACGCCCGCCTCGTCTGGAAGCTCGGCACCAGCGTCAGCCGACCGGGGAAACGCAGCACTGGCGCGCAGCAACAGCTCCGCTCGTCGCATGCCATCGGGCACCTCGTAGCGCAGCTGGACCGGGCCCGGCCACGGGCTCGAGACCCCAACCGGTCGGGCCACCAGCACGACGTCGTCACCCGGCACGACCGGGCGGACATGGACACACCCCGAAAGCCCTGCGTCGTCCATGGCCAGGGCCAAGGCCTGTTGATCCGCGTCGCCCAGCTGCTGCGCGGCCACCTCGGAGATGACGCGCACGAAGTCCTCGAACCGCGCGTCCTCGGACAACGAGGCCACCGTCGCCATGATCGCGCCGTCGAGCCGCTCCCCCACCCGTTGCCGCGCGCTCCACAGCGCGCCGCTGAGGATCTGTGAGTCGTGGTACGGGTCGCCCTCGAGATCGTCGGGACATCGCAGCCCCTCATCGAGGTTGCGGATGCCGGCCGTCGCGTCGCCAACGACATACTCACCGATATGGGCGTCCCCGTTGATGCTTGCCGCGATGAAGTCCGCGATGCCCTCATTGATGGCGCGGGCCTCGGCCCCGCACGAGACCTCGTCGCAAGACTGGCGCCACAGTCCGGATGCAGTGATGTCATCCACCACCCCATGGGCGAGCTCGTGGTGCACGACGTCCGCGTCGTAGGCGTAGTCCACCGCCGCCCCCTGCCCGAACACGAAGCGGGGCGTGTCGGCCTCGCAAGATCCGGTGTAGTAGGCCCCGTCCACGGGGCGAAACCCCGTCGACTCGAGACGGACGAAGTTGGTCTGCACGATCCCGTGGGGGCATCGATCTGCCGCTGCGTCCTCCCATTGCTCCCGCCACACCTCGAACGTGCGGGCATGGTGGTAGACCGCAAGCTCCGCGTAGGCATCGTCCACGATGGGCCCGCTCGCCTCGAAGTCGATCCCCGGAAGATCCGGCTCGTAGTTGCCCGCGGCGTTGGGCTCGGCCAGCCGCCGCGGGTAGCAGGTCCCCGCCACCCGAGTACCCAACGCGGGCGAGATGGGCTCCGCGGAGCACCCCCACACCTGCCAATCGTCGTCGAGCATCCCGGGGCCCTCTACCCCCTCGAGCGGAACGAGGACGGGCTCCGGCGTGGAGATCGGGTTGGTGGGGAGCACGCGTCCATGCACCCCAACGACGTGCTCCCGTCGCAGCAGCTCGACGCCCGTCGCGGCGTCGAACCAGCGCGTTCGCTTGGTGGGGACACCGTCTACCCACCGCAGCGGCTCCTCGACCCGCACCGACGGCCGCGAAGACTCCAGCCACCGCACGGAGACCAGCGAGCGCTCCCCCGCCGCGACCACCGGTTGGGTGGGCGTCGGCGGCGAAGCCATCAGCACGAGGATCGGCAGGGCGGTCAGCATCGAACCGGCTCAGCCTTCCGCACGAGCGTCGGGCCGGTCGCCACGGGGCGCGAAGGCCTTGCGAAACAACGACGGCACTCGAAACAGCTGGTCGATGGGGCGGAAGAACAAGATCAGGCCTCCGAACATCACCATCACGAACGACGGGATTCCGTGAATCACGAAGATGCCCGTGTGGAACACGACGCCCGCGACCAGGAAGTAGCGCCAGTACTTGCGGTCGACCAGCAACCCCGCCGCCAGCAGCGGCTCGAGCACGAGCACCGACCACGTGGTCACCGCGAGCACGGTCGGCTCGGTGACGAGTGGCCAGGCCAGTTCTCTGAGGAAATCGACCAAGCCGAACGTCGGATGCATGAACCAGTAGTAGAGGACGGTGCCGTCGGCCCACTCGTCCACCTCGAATTTGCCGGCCGCCGCATGGAAGTACAGCACCGCCATCTGAATGCGGACACAGACCAGCGCACAGAGGGCGACCAACCGTTGGGCCAACAGCGCGTCGCTCGGCCGGTCGCGCGGAGGTAGCGACCGCCAATGCCACTTGCGCGGGTCGGTGATGGTCACGGGAATCAGCAGGAGCGTCAGGACGGTGCCCACCTGCTCCCCGCCGTCCGCCAGCACGGAGTTCCACACCAAGCTCGCCGTGAGCCACCAGTGGAGGACACCCGTCAGCCGCGGCCGCCAGCCCGAAGCAATGACGGCGAGCAGGCCAATCGAGATCCACCGCGCGAGCTCCATGGACTCGAACTGGCAGTAGAAGCCAAATTCCGACGCGGTGCCGGGCATGCACAGCGGACCCGCAGCGATACCGGTCGCGGGGGGGAACAGCGTCTCCGAGTCGTTGAACAGCAGCGTCAGCAGCAACGACGTGGCGATCAACGTCCTGGCGACGCCGTAGACGTTGGTCCACGGATCTCGGGCCGAGGACCACCGAAGGATCGATTCACCTAGCTTCGTGAGCATTGGACCTCCAGACGAGCGACGCGCATGGGGCGTTTGAGACCGTTGTAGTGCTCCAGCGAGCGACCGCGGACCCACGCATAGGGAACTGGCATCTGCTGAACGACCCCGACTTCGCCGCACAGTGTGGGGTGACCGGACTCGGACGTGATGGTGCCGACCAGCTGCGCCTGGCCCAGGCAGTCGGTGGGCTCTCCGCGGCACTCGACCCACTGCTCCTCACCGACGGCCTGGATGAGGAACGCAGACTCCACCCCCTGCTGACGGGGCGCTCGGATGAACCCAAAGGCATTGCTGTAGTGAGCAAGCGGAGGCAGGTTGGCGGATGTCCATCCACCATCGGCCTCGCGGGTAAAGAACGAGTGCAGCGCTTCATGGGGGCTGCGGGTGAAAAATGCCCACCCCTGCGGAAACAGCAGCTTGGTGAATCGCTTCTGCTGCAGCGGGAGCCGAAATGCCGTGACCGGGTTGGACGCATCGATGGCGTACAGGGCCAACAGCGCCGAGAACGACACCAGGGTCATGAACAAGAGCGCAAATCGTCGAGGACGGCTCACCATGCGGGCACCTTTCGGGAGAAGAGAGTGGGAGGCTCCCAGCGGAGCCTCCCCAACGAAGCGATCTAGACCTCACCAAACGCGACGGTGATCTCGTCCACCATCACCTGCCCGCGCAGTCCGTCCTCGGTGCCGGCACACGTCCAGCAGTCCATCGTCGTCACCGCGTTGGCGTTGACGACGACGTTGCCCGCAGCGACCACGACGACCACCGCGGCCGCGAACAGGACCGCTCCACCCCACACGAGGATGCAGAAGCCCTGACCCGCGCCCTGATCTCCGCCGACGGGCGAGTTCATCTCACCCATGGCCGCCAGCAGGAGCTTGCCGGACTCCCCCACCGCCGCGGCAACGCGGTAGTGGTCGCCGCTGGTCACCTCCGTGGCGAAGCGGTCGAAGAAGGTCGGGTCCTTGGCGTCGATGAGCTCGACCATCAGCCCGGGGAAATCGCCGAGCTCTGGGGTCCCCGACGACAGCAGCTCTTCCCGCGTACTGGTCTCCAGGGTGTCGGCCATGTCGTCCAGGCCATTGTCCCGCAGCACGTCGGCGGCGGCGGCAGCGTGGATGTCCCACTCCTCCTCGGTGAAGTCCCGCACCGACTGCTCGGCGGTCTGTCGATCGGCGGTGATCGGAAGGCGCTCGGCGGCATCACCCTGCGCGAAGAAGATCGCCAGGAAGATTTCCTCTCCCGAGTAGGCCCGAGTCTCGATGTTCTCGGGTCCATCGTCCTCGGTGGCACAACCCGGGAGGGCAAAGCTGGCGCACACCAGCGAGGCCGAAACAGCGAGGCTCATCGCGCCTCGGTTGAGTTGACGAACGATTCGTGATTTCATCATGATTGTCTCTTCTCGACTCACTAGTTGTTGGGTTCACTGAACGACAATCGAGCGAACGGTGTGTGGGCCGCCGCGGACCGCCGCTGCGACCGATGACGGACGGTCCTCTCCCGATACGAGGCTCCCCAAGCGCCATCGCAATCCACCCGATGCACTCATCGCTTCCCTTACCCCGGACTCTCATCGGGGCGGGGCGATCGCGCGATCGGTGACGGCCGCACCGCTGCTCGGCATCACGCCGACCAACAGCCGTCACGCCTCCCCCTGCGGGCGGACGCGGTAGTCCTTGCGAATTTCAATGGGCCTGGGTCGTCTTTGAGCCTTGCGTCACATCAGCGGACACCAACCACCGCCTGCTCGATTCGCACCGTCAGTCCGCCGAGCCAGCCCATCGATTGCGTCTTTTCGGGGAAAATGACGCCAGCTCCCAGGAGGTCATGCGCCCAACACGATTTACCGGTCGAACGGTCAGTACGTCGTTGGAGCGGGCTTTGGAGCCAGGACGGCTGCCCCCTCCCTGGCGGGCCCCCGTCAGCGCAGCGCAAACACACCGCTGGCGGTCGCCAAGTAGAGCGTGCCGTCGGGAGCCGGGGCCGGCGGCGCGACGATGGCACTGCGATCGGGGGTCGAGCGCTCGCTGCGGAGCGTCCCCTCGTGGTCGTAGTGGCAAAGCCGGGCGCCTCCGGCCACGAGCACCCCGTCGGCGCCCAGGCAGGTCACGTGCAGGGCA
Source organism: Deltaproteobacteria bacterium (assembly GCA_022601155.1). Taxonomy (GTDB): domain Bacteria; phylum Myxococcota_A; class Polyangia; order Nannocystales; family Nannocystaceae; genus Paraliomyxa. The sequence continues at coordinate 12,328 of JAHZJA010001378.1, forward strand.
ACGTTGGCGATCTTGCTCCACAAGATCCTTCCGTCTTCCACCGCCGCGATGCCCTCGCCCACCGCGTATCGTCGCAGCCCCGGCCCGGTCACCGTGGGGCCCGCCATCGCCAGCGGCACCGTCACCGTCGACTGCACCGCCCCCTCGGCCGACAGCGTGTGCAACCGTCGTCGGTCGACATCGACGGCGACCAGTGCATCCGCTACGGCGACCAGCTGCTCGATGACGATTCCCTCGGGCAGCGGACGGTCCGAGCTCACCTGTCCGTGGCTATCGACTCGGACGACCCGGGTCCCGCCTGGCGTACACGCGACGTTGCCCTGCGCATCGATGGCGCCGCCGCCTGGCTCGGTGAAGCGGTGCTCCCAGTCGCCCGCCTCGGTCGTTCCCCTCGCGAGCAGCCGCTTGGCACGACGAGGCTGCACGACCATGGCCACCGTCGACCACGCGCCGCCGGCCCAGCGCGCCGCCACTTGCTCGACCCCGCCCTCGAACAACCCGCTGTCATCGAGGACCCGCGGTGCACGTCCGTCCCACGGGTGCAGCGTGCCGCCGTAGACCA
>JAHZJA010000119.1 GCA_022601155.1 Deltaproteobacteria bacterium
GCAACGGCACCTTCATCCGGCTCACCGGGGCGCAAGAGCTCTTTCACGGCGACTACTTGTTCGTCGGTCAGCAGCTGTTGCGCGTCGAGATCGCCTGACCACGGGTGCCCGCGTGATCAACTGTCCCAACTGCGGCAAGCACAACGAGGATCGCCACAAGTTCTGCCTGGGCTGCGGTGCCCGGCTGCCCGAGGCCGAGGGCGCTCCCGTCCCCGGCCCCGGCGGTCCGCCACCTCCACCCGGAGGCGTACTGCCGTCGGGCGGCACCCAGCCGGGCAACAACGCCCCGCTGGCCGAGGGCTGGAACGCGCCCCCGCCCGGACTCACCGCGCCACCTCCCGGCTCGGGGCCGCCCCCGTTGCCCGGTGCGACACCGCCACCCCTGCCCGACGCTCCCCAGGCACCCCCGATGGCATCGCCAGTGGCGGGACCCCCTCCTCTGCGTGGAGCGCCGCCGCCCCTGCCCGCGGACGGGCCCGCACCCGCCCCAGGTTATCCGCCCGCACCGGGCTACCCGCCCGCCCCGGGCTACCCGCCGGCCACTGGCGCCAGCGGTGAGCACCAGCCGAGCACCGGCCCCACACCGATCGGCGGGTACCCCCCGAGTCCAGGTGGCGAGGCGCCGTCGTCTCCGGCCGTAGCCGCAGCCCCTGTGGCCGCAGCCCCTCCGCCCGCCGCCGCTGCGCCCCCTCCTGCCGCAGCCCCGCCGCCCGCCGCCGCTGCGCCCCCTCCTGCCGCCGCAGCACCTCCCGCTGGCGGTGCTGATGGCAACCGACCGTGCCCCAGCTGTGCGTTCGAGAACCCGCCGATCTTCGCCTTCTGCGGACGCTGCGGCACGTCGCTCAAGCCGGCGCCCGAGCCCGCGGCCGGAGGCAATGACGCGGCCACCGCCAACACGGTCTTCGTGGAGCAGGCCCCCGCCGAGCTTCGCGAGCAGCTGATGGACGCCAAGCCCGGCCCTCCGGATCCGGAGGCCGCCACCGAGCAAGCCCCCATCACACCCGCGGCCGCGCCTGCGGCACCGCGCACCGCTGCCGCGGCTCCCAGCATCCCTGCCGCCCCCACTCCTGCCGCCGCTCCCCCTGGCCCCGCGGCCCCTGCTGGAGGGCCTGCAGCGCGACTGGTGATGCTCGGCCCCGACGGCTCCCCCATCGGTGAGCGGGTGCTCGCAGCGGGCGAGACCCTGTCCATCGGGCGCGCCGCCGGTCCCCCTTGGGACGAAGACGCCTACCTCGACGACGGACACGGCGCGCTCACTCCCTTGCAGGAGGGCATCCGCACCGAGGACTCCAACTCGCTCAATGGCATCTACGTCAAGCTGGCCGGGCGCGTGGAGATCCAAAGCGGCGACCAGTTCCGGGTGGGGCAGGAGTTGCTGCTGTACCAGGACCTGCCCGAGCCCACGCCCACCGACGATGGCACCGAGCGCATGGGCAGCCCCAACCCTGGGTATTGGGGTCGGGTGAGCCTGATGGTCGAGCCCGACGTAGCCTCGCAGGCCTTCGCCATCGAGGGCGAAGGTCTGACGATTGGCCGCGAGCAGGGCGACATCACCTTCCCCCACGATGGCTACGTGTCGGGCTCGCACTGCCACATCGTCGGTGACGACACCGGCGTGTACATCGAGGATCTGGGCAGCTCCAACGGCACCTATATGCGGGTGCGCTCGGGCACCGTGCTTCCGTACGGCAGCCTCGTGCTCATCGGGCAGAAGCTGTTCCAGTTCGAGATGGTCTGAAGCTCGGTCCGCGGCGCTTCACCGCCAAGCGCTGCGACGGTCGTTTGACCCGCTTGCCGGATCGGTCGCATCGACATGGTCGATGACGGGCGCGGCGGAGACGATGGGCACCGCCAAGACGGTCGTGGCGGCCGTGAAAGGCGTTGCATTCGGCCCTCGGTCGGCTCCGCGGCCCATGTCGACGAGACCATCGCCATCGCCATCGTGCCGCGCCGCGATCGAGACCGCTGCCCGCTCGACAGGACACCCGCGCGCTCGCGGAGAGCAGCGGACCATGGACCTACGGCTGCCTCGACGGCGGCTGCGATGGATCGAGTGCCAGCGGAAGTCTCACTTCGACCATCGCACGGTCGGCATGGGCGGGGAACATCCACCGTCGCACGCCATCCGAAACGCACCGGCTCAACTGCTCATCCGGACTGACCGGCGGTACGAAGTGAGCGTCGGGTACCGTGCCATCGCTATCGATGGTGAAGGCCACGACGATCCGTGCTTCAAGGCCGGGGTCTCGGGAACGGGCCCGTTCGTAGCACTCGACAAGCTCACCACCGTGCGCCCCTACGACGCCAGAGATGTCGGCCCACTCCATGGGGCCCGTGACCGTGACCGTTTCCCTCACCAAGAGCGAAACCATGAACAGGGCCTTCATTCCATCGTCAAACAGCTTCGTCAGAGAATCGTCGAGTGCCTCGTCGAAGCCTGGGGCGCGGTAGTGCATGGGATAGGCGACCGCAGCAGCCTCGACCGACAACGCGCCATCGCACCGCGGCTCGGCTCGACCGTCGCCGGCCTCGATGACGGTCGGCAATCGACACCCGGCAGGCCGATCGTCGGCGGCCACCGCCCACAGGACATCGCCAATCGTCTGTGACGAGTCCAGCTGTACGTGGATGGCAAAGGGCTTGCCGTCAGCTGCGACACACAGCTGGTTGAGGGTGCGGCGCAAGGCCGAGGTCTCGGGACGTGGATGCCCCGGCATGACGCAGCTGCCCCGCCCCAGATCGAGCGGAGTGACCAACGCGTCGGGCCCTTCGCTTTCCCCATAGCGAGGGCGCACGTGCGCGAGCACTGCACCGTCGGTCCAGGACACGACGAGGTCGGACCAGGCAGGACCCACGTAGGTCACCTCTCCCCACACGAATTCTGGCAGCACGACGCTGATGATCTCGCGAGCCCTGGGCTTACCCACGACGAAGGCATAGTCGAGGAACCCGGCACGCGCCGTCGTGTACAAGGTCCGAACGATGGTGCGAGTCGGCACCCGCTCATCGGCCCACAGTGTCACAGTCCCCTTGCCCGAGAGGGGCTCCAGCGCATCGTGCAGCGCGGTCAGTACGATGTCGGCGGCCTCCGTCGGGAGCGGTTGGTCCTTCGGCAGCGGAGACACCTTGTCGATGCGCCCCGCTTCCGTCGAGACGGCAATCCCGTCCATGGTGAGCCACACGTCGAGACGTGGCCCATCGGGCAGCCGCTGCTCGCCGCGA
>JAHZJA010001379.1 GCA_022601155.1 Deltaproteobacteria bacterium
GGCGCGAGCTCGTGCTCGAGCGCGCTCGACAGGGCTCGGACCGCAGCCTCCGCGTCTCCCTCCAGCCGAGCGAGGTGGGCCTCGACGATCTTGCGGCGCCCCTTCTCGCGGGAACTGGGTGGGATCTTGCCGTCCATCCGCCCCGCCGTCTCCAGCCAACGCCGCGACTGACGAGCGTCGGCGGCTCCAAACAGATACCACCACGCCAGGGCCTCCGCGGCCTCTCGAAACACGCGGTGGTGCTCGCTCGGCTGGGCAAAGCCTATCGCCTCGTGCAGGGACTCGATCGCGCGCTCCCCCTCGCCCGCGGCGCCCAACACCTGGCCGTGTTCGAGCCACGCCTCGGCCAGCAGCGGAGGATCACCCGCGGTGCGGGCCAGCGCGAGAGCCTCGTCGACCAGCGGCTGCGCGGCGTCGAGGTTGGCACCCCAGCGTGCGGCAGCGGCACGGGACAGCAGCGCCCGGGCTTGCTCGGCACTGCGCTGCGCCTCCTCCTTCGGCAGCGTGAGCGACTCCACCAGGTGGGTGCTACAGCGACTGAGGTTGTCGCGGCTGGCCGACAGCGCTGCACGAAACTTGCGGCGTGGTGGCGAGTCGATCAGCGCATCGACGCGCTGCAGCACGTCGACCAGGCAAGCCCGTCGCAGGCGCGCGGTGGAGGTGGTGCGATCGCCAGCATCGGTGCAGGTCTCGCGATACAACGAGCGCCACGTGTCGCCGAACCGACGCACCTCATCGATCGTGAGCGTGGCATTGACGCGCCCCACGCCTTCCCAGCGCTCCGCCAATTTGGGGTGCACGCTACTGGGAGGCGTGGCGGGCCAGTGGTCCTTCTCGAACTGTCGCAGCCCCGCGCGCCGTGGCTCGGTCCACACCGCACTCCATCGGGCGTCCACATCGGCGCAATCGGAGTCTTCGGCGAGCAGCGGCGAAGGGGCTCCGAGCCCCGAAGAACCCGAGCGAGTCGAGTCCGGTTCGGTGCTCGCGGCCTCGACGACGGTGACGGCCGGGGTGGCCGGGTCTCGCAGCATCCAAGCGGCACCCCCCACACCTGCCGCCGCCACCAGCACCGCGCCCGCGATCCATCGACCGGTCCGGGGCGGGGTGGCCAGCTCGTCGAGCAACGCCCGCATCGATGGGAACCGGTCGGCGGGGCGTGGGGCCAGGCCCCGCAACAACGCCCGATGCAGGTACCGGGGAATCGGCCGCCGAGGCGTGGCGGGCCGGCCTCCGCTCACCGCCTCCATCAGTCCCGCGATCGTCGCGGCCTCGAACGGGCGATGGCCTGCCACCGCCTCGAACAGCGCCACACAAAAGCTGAACTGATCGGAGCGGGGGTCGGCCGATCGAGCGTCGAGCTGCTCGGGCGCCATATAGGCGGGCGTGCCCACCACGACCCCGGTCTGCGTCAGCACGAGCCCGGTCGGCGGCCCTTCACCGATGCCCACCTCGGCCGCACCATCGCTCACCAGTCCGAAGTCGGTCACGTGGACATGGCCACGCTCATCGAGCATCGCGTTGGATGGCTTGAAGTCGCGATGGACCAGACCCGCTTGATGGGCAGCCCACAACCCCTCACCGGCCGCAATGAAGCGCTCCACCACAGCCGCGACCGGGTGCGGGCCCCGGGCCAGCCACTGCTCGAGCGTCCCGCCGTCGATGTACTCCATCGCGAGAAACACCGAGCCATCGAGGTCGCCAACCTCATAGACGCCGACCACCGCGGGATGATCGACCTTGGCCAGCGCCCTCGCCTCGCGCTCGAGCCGCTCGTGAGAGCCGCGACCCAGCCGCTCGGGGCGGATGACCTTGAGCGCGACGGGTCGGTCGAGCCGTCGGTCGCGGCCCCGGTAGACGATGCCCATTGCACCGCGCCCCGCGACCGCCTCCACGACGAAGCGGCCCACGTGTGAGGGAATCGCCTCGGACTCCGTCGGGGACCGCGCCGAAGGCGCGGCGGTGGCTGCCATCGCGACCAGCATCCGACACGCGTCGCAGCCGTCGATGTGCTCCACCACGTGATCGATGGCCTCCGGCTCCAGATCCCCGCGGCCAAAGGCCAGGGCGGTTGCGTCATCGAGGCACGGCACCTGGCCTCCAGCGTTAGCCCAACGGCGGCGTTTGGGCAATGGTTGGGTGGCGTCGCAATCATGAGCGAGCCATCGTCCACCGATCCATTCTGGTCGGCACTTCCCTTCGAGGTGCCCGCCGCGTCGCGACCACCCACCGACGTCGAGCTCCAGGCCCTGTGGAGCGCCGCCCGGGCTCAGCACCCGATGCTCGGCGTGGATGCGGCGCAGTACTTCCAATACCTGGCGCAGCGCTGCGACCGGGCCGACGTTGGGGACTTCATCCACCAGCTCGATGGGCCCCAGCTGTATCTCGCGCTGGCGTGCGCCCACGGTGACGACCGCGCCGTGCGTCGGTTCGAACACGAGTACTTCGAAGAGGTCCGGACCGGTGCTTCGCGGCTGCGCTGTGCCCCAGACGAGCTCGACGAGATCACTCAGCGTGTACGCGAGGCACTGTTCGGTGCGGCGCCCGACGGCCGCGCCAAGCTCGTGCACATGACCGGGCGCGGCGACTTGCGGGCCCTCGTGCGCCTGGTTGCCCTCCGAGCGGGCATCTCCCTGCGACGACGGCAGGGTCGCCTCCCCGCCGACGGCGGTGATGGACTCGTCGACGTCGCGCGACTGGGCGACTCGCCCTCGCTGATGCTCGTCAAGCGAGAGCATCGGGAGCGATTCGTCGTTGCTCTGCGCGCGGCCTTGGCAACCCTCGACGCCAAGCCCCGGACCGTCCTGCGCCTACGTGAGGTCGACGGGCTCAGCCAAGCGCGGCTGGCCACGATGTACCGCGTGGACCGGTCCACGATCACCCGATGGCTCACCCGCGCTCGCACCGACGTCCTGGCCGAGACGCGTCGGCAGCTGACCGCCTTGTACGGCGTGGGTCATCACGACTTCGACAGCTTCGTCGATGTCATCCGCAGCAACTTCGCCGCCAGCATCCACCGCATGCTCGACGAAGCCGCGTCGCCACCCGCCGCCCCCTAGCTCCGCCCCGCGGTGGGCACGAGGGTCGCCGTGCGAGGGTCACCCCGAGGCGACCATCGCACAGCGTGGCGGAGTGCCGGCATCACGGTAGCCGGCACCATCCACGTCGCCGATCGCCTCGTGCTCGGCCGTGGGCAACATCCTGGCGACCTTCGGTGCTTGGAGCACTGCGGGTGGCGTGGGTTCGACTTCCTCGTGGGGATCGGCACGGACCCAACTGGGCAGCCAGGCCGGCTCCCGCGGCGGAATCTCGATGGGTTCGTCGCTGTTCACGGCCTGCCTCCAGGGATGCTCTCGTTTCGCCGCGATCTCGCGGTTCGAGCCGCGCGTCACGTCTACGAGGGGAGTATCCGCGGGGCCGAAAAACTCTTCACCGCGTTCCAGAGTTCTTCAGCAGCACACTGGCGCGGCGTGGGCCCACGAAGCGAGCCGCGTCACCCCCCGGCACTGGAGGTGAACCGAAATCTTCCCAGCCACAACAGCCCTCGACGAACGGAGCGATGACGTTGTCGATCGCCAGAGGGTCGAACGGATCAAAGTCCATGCACAGCCCCATCGCCGCGCACTGTCCCGTCTGTACGCCATTCTCGGTGCATGTACAGACCTCTGTGTCGCACTCGAGCGTGCGAACCTGGCCGTTGCAATCGGCCGTCACGTCGCAGCTCGACTGGTCGATCGGACCACCCCCGAAGATGTCACAGCTAAACTGCTCATCACAGGCATCCAGAGCATCGAACGCCTGCTCACACTCTCTGGAGAACCGTTCGGGGCGACACGACTCGAACTCGGACAGGCACAGCGTCGTGTCCTCCATTGCCGCATCACAACGCGGCACGGCATCGAACACGCCGAGGTTGAAGAGGCAATCTTCGATGCAAACACGCAGGGGATAGCCTGGGAAACACTCCACCTCCCACGCACAGCCCAGCTCGCACAGCTCTTCGTCGGAGAGGGGCTCGCCGCTGGTCCCCGAGCTGGAATCTGCGCCCGTCGACCCCGTGTCATCCAGCGTCGCGGTGGTGCTGCCGCCGCTCGACCCCAGCGACTCCGTCGTCGAAGACGTGCCGCCCGAAGAGGTATCGTCCGGTGTGGGGCTTCCAGAGGAAGTCACCATCCCAGTCGATGTACTCGCCGCTCCGCCCGATGCCATTGTGTCGTCACCGCCGCACCCCGACCACGCCAAGGCGGCCATCGCCATGAAGACGCAGCGGACCCCCACACCGTGCTCGACGCGGCCAGGGGGTGAACAGAACGATGGGGGGACGCGGACGTCTGTCTTTGCGGACATGCGTCATCAACCAGCCACGAGTACACGGAATGTTTCATCGCGGGGACGATTTGCCCGAACCTGCGGTCGCCACCGCGGGACGGTTTCATCCCTGCCGTGGGACGAAGTGCCGCGAGGGCGGTCCCCTCTCAGGCGGGCTGACAAAAACGCGCGAGGATCGTCTTCGACCCGTGCCCCGGGAACCGCAGCTGCAGCTTGAGGTTCTCGCCCGTACCGCTCCACCCGGCGAGCACGCCTTCGCCGAACTTCGGATGGCGGACGTTCATCCCCACGAACAACGCCACGCCTTCGCCCGTGTCGTCGTACGAGACCTCGCCGCCCAGCTCCTGGTCGGTGAACGGCGCGTCGGGGGTCCGGTCGTACTCGATGTCGTCGTTCCACTTTGGCTCGGGGGCTGGCTTCGGCGCCGCCGCAGGCCGGGACACCGAGATCCGAGCGCGAGGCCGCAGCCCCACGGTGGCCGTCGCATCCGACGGCAGGTCGACCACGAACCGTGACGGTGTGCCCACCTGCATCTGGCCGTAGATCCGCCGCCGTCGCGCCAAGCTGACGACGAGGCGATCACGGGCGCGGGTCATGGCGACGTAGGCCAGCCGTCGCTCTTCCTCGAGCTGCCGCGGATCGTCGAGCACGCGCGCGTGGGGGAAGATGCGCTCTTCCATCCCCGTCAGATACACGCAGGGGAACTCCAGGCCCTTGGCGCTGTGCACGGTCATCATGCTGATGGCCCGGCCACGGTTGCCCTCGCCGCGCTCGCCTCCCACCAGGCTCACCAGCTCGAGATACTCGAACGGCTCGGCCTCGGGACGCTCTTCGACGAACTCCTGCACGTTGCCCAGCAGCTCCTGGAGGTTCTCCAGGCGAGTCTGCGACTCCTCGCTGCCGTCGTCGTCGAGCCAGGCACGATAGCCGGTCGACTCGACGATCTCCTCCATCAGCTCGTCGAGGCGCTTTTTCCCGAGCTGCTCGCGGAGCGTGTCGATCATGGCGACGAACGCCTGCACCCGCTTGATCGCCGCCTTGCCCACGCCCGTGGCCGAGGGCTGGGACATCGCCGCCCACAGCGAGATTCCCTGCGCGGTCGCGTAGTCCTGCATCCGCGTCAGGCTGGTCTTGCCGATCTTGCGCGCGGGTCGATTGACGATCCGGGCCATGTGCACGTCGGAGTTGGGGTTCAGCAGCACGGTCAGGTACGACAAGATGTCCTTGACCTCCATGCGCTCGTAGAACGCCACCCCCCCGATGATTCGGCACGCCATGCCGGACCGCCGCAGCTGCTCCTCGATCGCACGCGATTGGGCGTGCGTGCGGTAGAAGATCGCGAAATCGTCGGGAGAGGCCCCCTCGTCGATCGCTTGAACGATCTCGTAGGCGATGAGCCGTGCCTCGCTGCGCTCATCGTCCAGCGCGACCACCCGCACGGGCTCGCCCTCGCCTCGCTCGCTCCACAGCGTCTTGCCCAGGCGCCCTTGGTTGCGCCGGATGACCGCATCGGCGCACCGCAAGATGCGAGTGGTGCTGCGATAGTTCTGCTCGAGGCGGATGAGCTCTGTGCCCTCGTGGCGCTCGGAGAAGTGCAGGATCTGCTCCACCTCCGCGCCGCGCCAGCCATAGATGGACTGGTCGTCGTCTCCCACCACGCACAGCTCGGCATGCCCCGAGAGCAGGTCGACCAGCTCGGCCTGGATCGGATTGGTGTCTTGGAACTCGTCGACCACCACGTGGAGGAAGCGCGTACCCAGCCGCACCACGGGGTCGAGGTCTCCCAGCTGACCGCCCTTGGGCTTGTTGGCCCCGCGCAGCAGCTTGACCGCCAGCAGCAGCAGGTCACCAAAGTCCGCCGCGTCGGCCGCCCGTAGGCGCTTTTCGTACAGCCGGTAGGCCTCCTGCACCACCGACCCCACGGGCTCGGGGAGCCCCAGCCGGTCGAAGGCCTCGGGCCCCAGCCCCCGATTCTTGGCGCGATCGATGTGACCCAGCACTCCGCGAGGGCTGTAGAGGTTGTCGGGGACCTTGAGCTCCTTGAGCACCTGGCCCATCACCGTGGACTGGTCGCCGGGGTCGTAGATCGAAAACCGTGGGCTCAGGCCCACCCCTTCGCCGTGTCGCCGCAAGATTCGGGCGCAGATCGAGTGAAAGGTGCCCACCCACAGCTCTTTGGTGGGGTGGCGACCGCCACACAGAGCATCGAAGCGCTCGCGCATCTCGCCCGCGGCCCGATTGGTGAACGTGACCGCGAGGACCCGCCAGGGCGGAACC
>JAHZJA010001380.1 GCA_022601155.1 Deltaproteobacteria bacterium
GGGCGGGTTCATGTGCAAGGTGTCCGCCGCCGACGCGCATGGCTCCCAGCTCCGACTGATCTCGGCGATGACCGACGGGGCGGTTCACGTGCTGGTGCGTCGTCCGCTGCGGCTGGACTCGTTCGCCGACCTGGCCCACCACCGGCTGTACATGGGCAAGGACGGCTCGGGCAGCTTCGAGACGGCCAAGGTCCTGGTGGGTGCCGCAGGGCTGACCGCGGACGAGCTCGACCGCATGGGCGGGGGCAGCGGGGCCGCGTTCAAGGCCCTGCGCTCGGGTGATCTGCGGGTGATGCTGCGGACCATCGAGCCCGGGCACGAGAGCATCGCCCAGGCCGTGGGTACCGGCGTCGCGACGGTCAACCCGCTGCCCGACGACGTGCTCGAGCGGCTCATCGACGGGTATCCCTACTACCGAGTGTGTCAGATCGACGCGGACTCGTACCCGGGGCTCGACTATGCGGTGCCGACGGTCTGCGTGACCACGGTGCTGTTGACGACCTTGCCCGACGCCGAGCACGCGGTCGAGATGGACGCCGCCGTGGCCGAGGTTCTCGAGGCGATTCGCTGGGTGGAGCAACACCCCGATCACAACGCCTTGGGTATCTTGCACCGCTGGCGAGACTTCGCCGAGCAAGAGCCGATCCCCCTGCACCATGTCTCGGCCGACCAGGAGCGGGACGAGGTCCGGATGCGATGGCTGCGGACGGGCCTCATCGTGCTGGGCATCGCCCTGTTCGTGTTCTTGTTGCGTCGGCTGCTCAAGCGTCGGGGGCTGCTCAAGGATCCGCTCGAGTCCAACCTCGAGGGCCAGCTGTCCAACCCGCTGATTCCGTTTGCGGGGTTCGTCGCCATCGTGATGACCGCGACGTTCTTGGTCTGGTCGCTGGAGCACGACTCCAATGCCCGTGTGCGCACCCTGAACGACTCGTTCTGGGAGATGAACATGTTCGCGACGGGCAACTTCGATACGGAGTCGCTCAAGACCTCGACGGCGCGGTTCATCGGCGCGACCGCGACCATCGCGGGCTTGGGCTTGCTCGCATGGTTCACGGCCGCGCTGACCAACATCTTCGCGCGCGATCAAACCCGGTTGTTCCGACGGCTGCGCAACCACATCGTCATCCTCAACTTCCGCGAGGACATGCTGCAGCTGATTCGCATGCTGCGGAGCCCGGGGCCGCTGCGGTCGCGGCCCATCCACGTGGTGGTCTCCGACACGCTGCCGCGACGGGTTCGGCTGCAGCTTGCTCGGGTCAAGGGCCTGACCATCTATCACCAAAACCCCGAGGTCCCCGAAGACCTCGCCGCGCTACGGATTCCGCGTGCGGCTCGGGTGATCGTGCTGCAGAGCGCAGAGCAGAACGATGGCGGGCCGCGCTACCATCCGCTGCGGATCGCTCGGGCGGTGCATCAGGCGTGCAACAAGTTCGCCCACTTGCCGGCGGCGCAGGGCCCCGAGCTGGGCAAGACGGGCTTCTCGGTCGCGCCCCCGCTGCAGCACCCGGCGCTGGCCAGTGACGAGGCGAGCAAGGGTCCTTCGCTGCCGGTCACCCTGGCCGAGGCGAGCGACGAAGACCCCGAGGAGATCTTCGATCCGTTTCGTCGGTGGTTGATCCCGGTGCAGGGCCGCGAGCTCGCCGACAGCTGGATGGCCACCGCGAGCGTGGACCCGGGCTTCGCCGAGATCTTCAACGGCGCGGTGTCGTTCCGCGACGAGAACTCCGAGGTCTACACCGTTCCGCTGCCCGACTGGTTCCACGGCCACGACTGGCGCTTGGTTCGGCGTACGCTGTACAGCATGGAGTCGCGGGCAGGAGTGATTCCGCTCGGGATCTATCGCTCGATGGACGCCGTGCATGCCTACGATGCGCGCTCGACCGAGGCCTCTTCGCCGCAGGTCGAGCTGCAAAAGAGACTGCTGGTCAATCCATCGCTCGGGATGACCATCGAGCCAGGCGACCGCCTGGTGGCCTTTGCCGAAGACGAGGCCGATCTGGTGCGAGTGGTACAGCGCAGCAAGCGTGCGGCCACGGACGCCGGGCGCGATGCCTCTGCCGCCCCTCCAGCGTAACGCCGGGAGCGCCGCCTGCGTATCCCCCGGCACGACCCCCTTGCCCCGGAGCGCCATGCCCGCCGATGTCCCGTCTTTGTCGTCCCTTCTGTCCGTCGTAGGGCGGACGCCGCCCCGCGAGCTCACCGAGGCGCGGGTGAGGCTGCACTTTGCAGCGCAGCCCGTCGCCGCGTTTGGGTTCACCGTGCTCGACGCCCGGGAGGACTTCTCCCACACCGCGCTGCACTGGTCACACGCTGCCAACGCGCTGGTGAGCGAGACCGACCAAGCCAGCGGTCTGTTCGCGGCGTTGCACATCCGAGACTTCGCCGTTGCGCTGCACGGCTCCGCGGGTGAGGTGGAGCGGCTGCCGCTCGACGGTCGCACGCTCGACGATGTGTACGACTGGCTGGAACAGGCGCTGGGCCGGGCGGGCCGACCGGCGACCGATGGGATCGTCAAGCCAGGCCACATGGGTGACATGCCCACGCATCCCGTCGGCGAGGGCGGAGCGCTGGCGAGTCCCGACGCCGGGAAGCTCGAGGAGCTCGAGGCCTGGATGGCCGCCGCCGACGTGCTGCTGCGCGACGTGGTGGCACAGACCCCCGCCATGGGGCCCGCGCTTTGTTGGCCCCATCACTTCGATACCGCCACCTTGCATGTGCTGGCCGGGAGCGGCGAGTCGATGCGCTCGGTGGGGGTGGGCCTCAGCCCGGGTGACGGTGCCTACGATCAGCCCTATGTCTACGTGACGCCGTGGCCGTATCCGGAGGGGCCCCTGCCGTCGCTGCCCGGTGGCGGCACGTGGCATACCGAGGGCTGGACGGGGGCCGTACTTCGAGCCGATGCTCTATTGGAGGGCGAAGGGGGCGAGGCGCGAGCGCACCGACTGCTGGAATTCGTACGATTCGCCCACGGCGTGGGTGTGGAACGACTGACTGGGAAAGAGGGGGACGCATGAGCAACGACGACACGACCAC
>JAHZJA010000120.1 GCA_022601155.1 Deltaproteobacteria bacterium
CCGAAGTCGCCAGACCGCCGGCGGCGAGGCCTGGCCCGGCCTCGCCTCGCCTCGCCTCGCCTCGCCTCGCCTCGCCTCCATGGGAACTATCGAAAGACCGCGACCCTGGTACGAGTGACATCTCCTCGGCAAACCCGAGGGGCGGCGACCGGCGGGGGCGAGGATGCGCGGCGGGTGGGCCGGGAGGGGTGGGTTCGCGTTTGCGCGTCGCTCACGGGCGGCTCGACAGCGTCGCCGCGAGCTCGCGATCGATCCCATCGACCAATATCTGCAGCCGAGGGTCATCGCGCTGCGTGGGCAAGTACAGGGCATGCACCTGCATCGAGGTGAGCGGTTGCTCGTCGGGCCGCACCAGCTCGCCTCGGCCACGCGCGGGCTCCCCCAAGAAGCCGGGGAGGATCCCGGCGCCCGCACCATGCATGAGCGCATCGGCGACGGCACTGCGGTCGTCCACGACCACGCTGGGGCGCTGGAGATCGGGCCGTCGCCGCCGCAGCAGCGCCTCGTCACCCGGCGCGCCGATGATCGCGAGGTCGGCCGAAGCGGTGTGCTGATGCTCGGCGCTGGCATACAGCCACAGAGGCACGGTGGTGAGCCGGCGAGCGATGAGCTCCGAGTCCTCGAGCGGCCCACCGCGAATGGCGAGGTCGAAGCCGTCCCGCACCAGGTCGACGCGTCGGTTCTGGAGCGCGATCTCGAGGCGGACCTGCGGGAGCTCGCGACGAAACCCGGCGATCACCGGGCCGCCGACCATTCGACCCAACGGCACGGGGACGGAGACACGTACGGTGCCCCGAGGCTCCGTTGACTGAGCCGCCCGCTGAGCAGTGCGTACGGCGGCCAAGACTTCCTGCACGCGCGCGTGGAATGAGCGACCCCGCTCGGTCAGTGCCGCGTGGCGGGTGGTTCGCCGTACCAGCGATTGCCCGACCCGTTGCTCGAGCACGGCCAGCCACCGACTGGCGGTTGGCTTGGGGACGCCCAGCTCGCGCGCGGTCGCCGTGATGGAGCCCAGCGCCGCCAATCGGTCGAAGAACACCAGGTCCCGGACCCGAATTTGGTCGAATTCGTCGCTCACAGCCTCGTGGAGAGGGTACAGGTTCTTGAGACAAAGAGTACCGTTTAGAAGCCTACTCGATTGGTATCCGAGACTCATGCTGGCCAGTGAAGGGATTGCTCAGAACGATGCACATCCAACATCTGGCTCAGTTCGCAGACGCCCTGGCCATGGCCGCCGTCCTGGGGGCCACCGTCTGGTTCTTCTTCGTCCAATCACCCGTGCTGCTGTCGAAGATGGGGCGCGAGAAATTCGTGCCGCTGCAGATGCGGCTGACCGTGGTGCTGTTCCGAACCCTGACGGTGCTGCTTCTGGTCGGGGCGGCGGCGAGTCTGGTGCACAGCCCACTGGCGTCGTGGGCCACGGTGACCGCTGGCGTGGCCGTGCTCGGGGGTCTGTTCAACCGCTACGTGATGGTGCCCCGGGCCCTCCAGGCTGGCGGACGAAGCCGCGCCGACATCAAGGGCAAGGACGCCGAGGGCTCGGTGACCGGCTTCGCGTCGGAGGGCGCGGGCAACCGCACCCGCACGAGGCATCGTTTGGTCGTAGCGTGGGTGGTGGTGATGCTCGTGGGCGTGGTGGGACACGGCGCCACGTTGTTGGGTGGATGCCCCACTCATGGATGAGGACAGGACACGGCCGATGAGACTGAAGCGACCAACCCCGGCGCAAGCCGAACCCATCCTCCGCGCCTTCGCGGCGGTCACGAGGGTCACCTCGAGTGTCGACGAACGTCAGGCGGCGATGATCGCCGCCGCGCGGACCGTGCTGGGCACCGACGTCGAGCCCGGTTCACTGCAGCCGCTCAGCCCGGCCGAGCTCGCGGCGGCGATCGACGATCCCGCGATCCGCTCTCAGATCGTGCAGGGAATGATCGTGCTGAGCCTGCTCGACGAGGAGGTCGACGCGAAGGAACTGCAGCTCATCGAGGCGTTCGCCGAGGCGCTGGCCGTTGCCCCCGATGAGCTGCGAAACATGCAGCAGCTCGTGGAGGGGCGGACCCTCGCGCTTCGCTTCGACGTGGGCCGCCGGGTGTGGTTCATGGAGCGCCTGAAGAAGGCCTGGCGCGAGGGCGGGTTTCGCTGGCTTGCTCGAACGGTGGCGACACTGGCCTTGTGCAACGACGAGCCGCTGGCGGCCAAGTATCGCGCGCTGGGCGAGCTTCCACCGGGCTCACTGGGGCGCACCTACTTCGAGCGCATGCGCGAGCAGGGCTTTTCGTTGCCGGGGGAAAAGGGCAGCCAGGTCGAGCCCGTGTTCATCCACGATCTGACCCACCTGCTGTGTGGCTACGGGACCGATGCTCGGGGTGAGATCCTCACGGCGGCATTCAGCGCGGGCAATCGCCACGACGACCCGTTCACGTACATCTTCTTCGTCCTGTGTCAGTTCCACCTCGGCATGAGGTTCTCCCCCTTCGCGCCGTCGGAGCAGGGCGCATTCGATCCAGAGGCGACGCTATGGGCTGCGAAGCGAGGCATGGAGGTGGGCGTGGATCTCAGCGAAGACTGGGACTATTGGTCGGATCTCGGCCTACCGGTCGCCGAGGTTCGAGCCAAGCTGGGGATGACGCTGCCGATGCAGCCGGTCGCGTGACGGCGGAGGAACTCAGCCACCCCGGCGCATGGGCGTCGTCGACCTTCTCCGCGAGAGGCCGAGCCTGCACTGGGCGTGCGGCGCATGTCGAACAACGGCGCCATGAACTCGCCCGAGTGTGCACTGGAGGGTGAAATCAAACCGATTGGTCAGGTGTGCGTCACTCCGGCACCTTGGGCTCGGGCTGGCAGACACGTCCCCCTTCGATCTGCGCGTTGGTCCGGAACGTGTTGAGATCCTGCCAGCTGGGGACCTCGAACTGGGGGATCGTGCCGTCCTCGCGAACGTTGGTCACATGGTAGGTATGCTGGTTCCAGATTCGCCGGGCCTGAATCCAATTGTCATCGACATCACGGATCACCTGGACGGCCGGAGAAGCCGCGCCGGAGACGATGAAGTTCCCGACCACCACGATCTCGGCTGAGCCATCGTTGTCCACGTCGGCGACCACGGGGTACTCCATGGCGGTCCCGCTGATCCGAGGCACTTGCATCTGCACGGCACCTGTCGTGTCGAACACGTACAGCGACTGCTCGTCGGCGAACATGGCCTCGGCCTCACCGTCGCCGAGGAAGTCGAACGCGGTCCCCCCCGCCACCCCTGAGGTGTCGCTGACCGGGGTCGTCCACGCGACCGAGGCATCGACCTCGTACGCGGTGTATTCGTCCACCGCGCACGTCGCGAACTCGGGCTCGGTGTCGCCGTCGAAATCGTGGATGGTGGCCGGTCGCACCCAGTTCAACCCACCCGCCGCCGCTCCTGTCGGACGAAGCCCCTCGTAGACCACCGCACCGTCGTGCTCGAGCAGCGCGATCCCATCGCTGTTGGTCAGCAGGACCTCGGGAAGACCGTCCAGGTCGAGGTCGGCCACCTGCGGGAACCCCGGCCCTAATGGCGTTTCCCATGCCAGTGAACCATCGTGGTGTACCGCCGTCGAGCCGAACACGATCTCGAGGTCACCATCCCCATCGAGATCGGCGGCGGTGGTCGCCGAAACTTGCATCTGCATCGGGACGTTGGCGCTCCACAACAACGAGCCCTGGTGATCGAACAGTTGGTTTCGGAGCATGATCTCGGCGTTGCCGTCGTTGTCCACGTCCGCTATGGCGACCGCTTGGTGCCATGGCATGTTGACCGCCGAGCCCGACCACGCCAGCGAGCCGTCGTTGTTGAATGCGGTGAGTATTCCCCCCGACACGGTCACGATCTCGGGGAGCCCATCACCGTCCACGTCTCCGAGGGCGGGGGTGATGAACGAGAAGACCGACTGCGCGATGGAGAAGTGCACCGACCCGGTGGCCCCATCGAGCACGTAGATGTGTCCGAGTCCGCCCCAGTTGGGCGCAGCCACGACCACGATGTCGGGCACATCGCACAGATCGACATCGCCATCACCGTTGTCGTCGGTCAAGTTGGCGACCAGCGGGGAGACGTAGGACGCCGTGTCGGTTCCTTCACCGAGCCATTCCCACTGCACGCCGGGGTTGAAGCTGTCGCCCGGGGCCTGCTTGCGACAGCTGCCCACCCCGTCCATGTCGTC
>JAHZJA010001381.1 GCA_022601155.1 Deltaproteobacteria bacterium
GGCGGACGGGACCCCCCGTGGTCCTCGAGCTGGTCGAACCCACCGACGAGTAGCGGCGGGGCTCCGCCAGGGTCTCCTGGGCAGGCCGGCGGCGTCCGCATCGATCCCCTCCGGCGCAGGAGGTTGTGGCTCCCCTTCCCATGGGGCTCGCGGCGTCGTCACTGCCGTGGGCCCCAACAAGGAGCAGGCCGAGACCTCACCCCCGCCCACCGTCACCCGTCCGGACGTGGTGTCGACCGACCAACGCTCGAGCGAGAGCGACGAACACGGAGCCCGATCGGCAGCGGGCCTGTTGGTCGACAGCCCGCTCGGGTCACGACGACTTGCGAGCCCGCAGCGCGTACATCAGCGGGAGCTTGCCCTCGAGGCCCCGGAACTGGAATCGGTTGGGGCCCACCTCCACCGTGTCGGCGAAGCAGTTCCACGCCGAGAAGTCGTACTCGCGGAACACCTCGAGCGTGAGCCCGTGGCGCAGCAGCGCCCCCAGCAGCTCGTCGAACGAGTGGTTCCACCCCACCTCCGTGCTCTCGATCGTCTCCGAGCCGTCGGTATAGCTCCCGGTGTTGTGATCGACGATCGGCTCCCGCTTGAAGTAGCTGTACTCGAACGAGCGATGGGCCGTGTCGAGCATCCACACCACGGGGTGAAAATCGGCGAACACCAGCACACCACCCGGTGCGAGATAGTGCTCGATGAGCGCGGCCCAACGATCGAGATCGGGCAACCACCCGATCGTGCCGTAGGTGCTGAACACGACGTCGAAGCTCCCCGGCTCCGGCAGGTGCTCGCGCAAGCTGTACACGTCGCAGTTGATGAACCGTCCCGACAACCCCGCGCGTCCGGCCAGCTCATTGGCGCGCTCGATCGCACGATCGCTCAGGTCTACGCCCGTCACCGACGCGCCGCGACGGGCCAGAGACAGGGTGTCCTGGCCGAAGTGACACTGCAGATGCAGGAGCTTCGACCCCTTCAGATCCTTGGGAAGCAGCTCGAGTTCGGGCTCGCGCAGGCTCTCCTTGCCCGACAACCAGCCCTCCACGTCGTAGAACTCCGACTCGAAGTGCGGGTCGGTGCTCTTGTTCCAGTGATCGCGATTGTGCTGGAGGTAGTCGTCGGTCACGGCGCGGAGCCTACACGAACCATTGACTCGTCTGCACGAGGCCGCAATCGGCCCCGCGGTCGGGGGGCTGCCGCCCGCGGACCGTGACCAGGCGCGAGGACGGTCGGCCTTCGGGTTGCGGCGGCTACGGTGCGCAGCTGAGCGAAATCTCGGGCCACCCCTTGCCGTCGTAGTGCAGCCGCGACACGTAGTCGAACGGTCCACCGCGGGTCGTGAACACGATGTCCCCGTCCAGCGCTCCCAGGCCGTCGCGGTACTCCACCGTCCACGTGTCGATGTCCATGTCCTGCTGGAGATCGGCCCGAAACCCGTCGGCGCTGACCATCATCAGGTCGAGCGGGCCACCGGTCAGCAGCGATTCCACCAGCATCGGCGCCCCCTGGACATCGTACGCGATGGTCGAGACCCCAGCCTGATGAGTGAACAGGATCAGCGAGTCGATGTCCATCGACTGAAGATGGGCACTCATGGCCGACAAGGTGCTGTTGGTGACGATGACGGGATTGGGCGGGTCCGTGCCCAGCCCCAGCAGCTCCACCAGCGGGCCCGGTCCGCCGTGGCTCACTTCCACCCTGACCTCGGGAGGAAAGGTGCTCTTGTCGATCGAGATCGTCGCCTCCGGATCGAGGAGGTAGCTCTCGGCGACGAACAGGTTCTCGGTGACCAGCTCCCCCGTCGCTCCGAACTCGTAGTCGCGACCCAGGAAGAACCGAACCTCCATCCGCAGGTCGTCGAAGATCGACGGTGCGATGAAGTAGGTGCCCTCACCGTCGTAGGTGTAGTCCTCCGGTAGCGTGCTGGCCGATGGGTTCTCGACCAGCTCCGTCACCCCTTCGACCAGGGCAAAGGCGATGCTCGACACCAAGCCGCCGCATACCACCATCTCGTGGGCGCTGAACTCGAAGTCGAAGGTCAGCCGGACCGCGTCGGCAATCGTCGTGTCGTCGTGCTCCGACGCGCACTCGCTCAGCGGATACAGCGAGACCTCCGCCCCCGAGTGTGGGCTTTCGACCGCCGAACCGTCGGCCTCGCCGCCCTCCTGCCCCGCGTCGTCCTGCTCCGGACTGTCTTGGCCGATATCGTCCTGGGCCTCGTCGGTCGCACCAAAGCAGCCGAGGCCGGATCCGCCCACCACCAGCGCCATCCCCATTCCCAAAGCTCGTCGCGCCACGCCACTGGTCCATGCCATCAATAAATCCATATACGGCCAAGATAGTGCCCCCCAGGGGGCCGATCGATCACGCTTTGTGCACACGACCCTGAAAAGTCGTCGAGCGGTCCATCGTGGGCTGCGGCGGCAGGGTCGGCGTACGCCACGGTAGCGCCCTCAAAACGTCGCTCTGTCCGGTTGGGCAGTCGAGGTACGGTCTTGTCGGCGAGGGCTCGTCGTACGACGGGGCCGTGGCTCCCGCCCGCAGTCGGTCGCCATGGCGCAGCCTCCGACACACCATCGACATCGGGACCGCGGCGACAGCCACCTGTCAACCGGTTGCTCTTGGTCCGACCCACATGGTGGGACCCGCGTGCTCGTGGCCGCCAAGGCGGGCTGCTGTCCGCAACCCCACCCGCGGCAACGCCAACGACGAGCTCGAAGCCCCTGCCGCCCACCCCTGACGGCACTACGAAACGAGGCGGCACCGTAGCTGTCACGATGTCTTTGGCAGGCATCGCCAACGGCTGGGTGCATCGGCGTCCCCCCACGAGAGCCGCTTGTTCGTGGGCAGGATCGAGATGTGGCCGAGGTGCGGCCACCCATCGAACGAGCCTCGGGGCCAACCTCAAAAGAACGGGTTGTCGCCCCCGGGCCAGTCGACGAGGATGCAGCGCGGCTGTTGCGAGCCGAGGTCGGCCTCGTCGTAGGGCGACTCGACGCGGAACGTGTTGCGCCCCCCGCTCCCGCGAAAGCCGGTGTTGTCGCCGACCGCCCGGGCAGCATCGCTGTACGCGACCGGGTCGGCCGCGGCGCGCATGAACGCGATCATCAAGACCTCGGCGCGCCCCGTGTCGAGGCCATCCTTGGCGTCGGCCAGCGCTCGTGTCGCTTCGTCCAAGGAGTCGAAATCATGGGGATCCAGGCCATAGCGTGGCCGCACCTCGAACTGGCCCGGCGCGAACAGCTGGTCGAACACCCTCGATCCGAACGCGTCGACCCAGTTGTCCGCGTTGAGTCGGTTGACGACCACGGCGGCGACCTTGAGCTGCTCGTGGGTATCGGACAATTCTGGGGATCCCTCGAGAATGCAGAACGCCCCGAGGGCGTACATCTCCGAGGGGGTCAGCATGAGCGGGCCAGTGGACTGTGACACGGGACGACCTTGGGCAACGCCGGGCGGTTCGGGGCGTGGGCGGTCCCGCGCGGCGGTGCATCCTCGTCGACATCACGAGTGCATGCGCCCTGCATTCAAACTACGTCGACAGCCCAGATCCGGTACCCGGCCGCATGTGCACCGGGACCGCAGCATCCGCTGTCAACCGTGACGGTCGCCTCCCGGCACCGCCACGGCGCGTGACAATCATCGTTCGTGGACAGGAGCGAAGTGTGGACGGGGTGTGCCGACGAGTGGGGTCGACCTTTGCGATACTGCGTCCCATGACCGAGTGGACCGACGAAACGGCCGAGTGGTACGCCAGCAAGTACGGGGAGTACCCGACCAATCGGCTGGCCATCGCCGCGCTTGCGCTGGATCCCGAGGCCATCATCGTCGACATCGGGTGCGGGACAGGAGCGGCCCTGCGCCAAGCCGCACCGCAGGTCACCCAAGGCAGGCTCATTGGCATCGACCCCATCGACCGCATGGTGGAGATCGCACGCGAGCGCTGCCGGGCCCACCCGCACGGCGCTCGGATCGAGATCCGGCAGGGGCCCGCCGAAGCCCTGCCCGTCGAGGATGGTGTCGCCGATCTCGTGCTGGCCTTCGACTCCTACGACCACTGGAACGACACCGCGGCCGGCTTCGCCGAGGTCCGCCGGATCCTCCGCCCGCAGGGACGCCTGGTCGTGGTCAAGGACGGCGGGATACCGGGCGACCGCGCCGGGTTCATCGCCGCGCTGGCCCCCGCCGGTTTCGAGATCCGCGAAGAGCGACAACTCAGCGAGGACGACGTCAGCTGCATGATGTGGGTCTGCGAGGTCGCTCGCTGAGCGACGGGCCGGCCGAGGCCGTCCCGCGGCCATGGTCGAGATACGAGCTCGAAGACGGCGGGTCGTCGGGCCTCGGCCTCACGGCAACACCCCATCGTCCGCGGGCCACCGCTTGAGGAGCTTGCCATTGGGCCCGTGCGCGGCGTGGTCCGGTCCGTACGCCCGCCGGTGTTGCATCGTCCGGGTCGGATTGGCGTTGGCGATGAAGCGACTGTCGCCCATGCTCCAGGGTGCGTCGTAGGCCTCGCAGCGGCGGTCGACCTCCGTGAAGTAGCCCCGAGCCCCCGTCGCACTCAGGCTGCGCCGAACCGCACGCGTGACCACGCCCTGCACCATGTCGAGCTCGCCCTCGGCCAGCCCACCTTCGGCGTCGAGCTGCTCCCGCCATCGTCCGATCGGATCCGATGCAGCCAGATCGGCCGGCAGCGCACGCAGCATGGCGTAGACGGTCTCGGGGAAGGGAGCCACCGCCGTAGGCACGTTGCGACCGACCTCTTGATGGGGGCACCGGATCTCGACCACCCGCGGCTTGACGGGCCCCGAACATCCATCGTGGTGGAAGTACTCGCCCTGACTGAGCCGGCCACGGCTCGAGCGGCCTCGGACGTCGCGATACGTCGTGGGGTCGGCGTGGACCCCGGCGATCACCACCAGCCCCACCTCGTCGACCAGACCGAAGAACGCCTCACGATGCGCTGGCGCCAGCAGTTGCTCGTGCAGCCAGTCCCGACCGGTCGGAGCGCACGGCTGCACCACCGCGCAAAATGGACGGGGTCGGGTGATGGTCACCTCGGGCTGGGGGCCTAGCAGTGCACGCAGGCGGGAATCGAAGTCGACCATGACGAGGGTCCGCATCCGGATGTGGACGCGACTGCACTGTACGTGAGGCCAGGCGGCGATTGAAACGGCCCCTCGCAAAGACCACCCGCGGCAACATTCGTGCTTTTACCGTCGAGGTCAGGCCCGTAAGGTCGAGTCGATGCGGTCTTCATCCCCACCGTGGAGCCTCGCGCTGCGCTGCGTCGCCTTGCTCGGCCTCACCCTCGCACCCGGCTGCCAAGACCCCGCGGTGGGCGACGGCGGCGGCGGCCTCGGGACGATCACCAGCGCCGCGAACACCCAGGGCGCCGATGGCAGCGCGGGCCCCTGTGGTGAGCCCCTCATCGAGTGCGGAGGTGACTGCGTCGATCCGCGATACGACCCCGCCCACTGTGGTGCGTGTGATGAGACCTGCGCAGCCGCCGTGGCGTGCATCGAGGGGGTGTGCGCAGTGGCGTGTGGCCCCGACCGTCTCGCGTGCGGTGGAGCGTGCGTCGATCCGCAGTCCGATCCGGGCCACTGCGGCGGATGCTCGACGCCGTGCGGTCCCGAGGCCACCTGCCAGGCCGGAACGTGTGTCGCGAGCTGTACCGCGCCGCAGATCGACTGCGCGGGCGTGTGCCAGACCATCACCAACGACGAGCAGCACTGCGGTGGCTGCAACTCCCCCTGCCCCGCGGGCCAGCCGTGCGTGAGCGGTCAATGTGTCGCCGCCGCCCTCCATCACGTGCTGATCACCGGACAGTCGCTGTCGATGGGAGCGCTGAGCGAGGTGGTCAGCGTGCAGCAGCCGTTCGACAACGTCTCGTTCTCCCCCGGCGTACGAGCGGGCGGGGCCGGCCTCGACGGATTCATTCCCCTGGTGGAGACCTTCGATGGTTCCCAGGGAGAGACCCTGGCCTCGGGCATGGCCAACCTGCTGTCGGCGCGGGCCCTCGCAGCCGGCGGCCAGCATCGCTCGCTGGTGTCCGCGCATGGCGTGGGCGGACAACCCTATGTGGCCCTCCGCAAGGGGACGGTCCCGTATGCCAACGGTATGGCCCAGGTAGCCGCAGGCTGGGCGCTGGCCCAGGCCCAGACCCAGCCGTACGCGGTGCGGGCGGTCATGGTGGTCCACGGCGAGACCGACCACATCAACGGCAACGCCGCCTACGCGCTCGACCTCCTGGAGTGGCAGAGCGACTACCAAGCCGATATCCAGGCCATGACCGGTCAGACCCTCCCCATCCCTCTCATCACCGACCAGATGTCGAGCTTCAGCACCCTGGGCACCAACACCACGAGCTCGGCGGTCACCCAGCAGCAGCTCGAAGCCTCGCGTGCCCAGCCCGACCGCATCGTGTTGATGGGGCCCAAGTACGTGCTGCCCTACGTACCCGACGGGGTCCACCTGACCGGTGACGGCGAGCGCTGGTTGGGAGAGATGCACGCCAAGGTCTTCGAACACGTGCTGGTGCGCGGCGAGCCATGGCGGCCGGTCTCTCCCCGCTCGATCGTGCGCGAGGGAGCCCAGATCACCGTCCAGATGTGGGTCCCCGCTCCTCCGTTGGTGCTCGACGAGGTGACGGTGAGCAACCCGGGCAACTTCGGCTTCGGCTATACCGACAGCAGCGAAGCCCCACCCACCATCGTCAGCGTCACCCAGGTGGGCGACGACTCGATTCGCATCACGCTCAGCGGCGTCCCCGTGGGCGGCAACCAACGCATCCGCTACGCGATGAACGGTGTCGCGGGGCAGCCCGCAGGGCCGATGACGGGCGCTCGCGGCAACCTCCGCGACTCCGACGCGACGGCCAGCCGACATGGCTACGCCCTGCACAACTGGTGCGTGCACTTCGACGAGCCGATTCCCTGACGGGCGTCGACATCCTTGCTCCAGGCCGGTCGGTTCTCGCGCGGGTGCGTAGACCCATCATGGGGTCTCATGGCACGGTTCCCCCACCTCGATGCCCGACTGGCCGTATCTGTTGTTGATCGTGGGTGCGGTGGTGGCGGTCCTCGGAACGCTGCAGCCCAGGAAGAAGAACA
>JAHZJA010001382.1 GCA_022601155.1 Deltaproteobacteria bacterium
CGATCTGTGAAATGATGCCCAGCGATGATGCGGACGACCGTCGCGATCTTGGGACTCGGCCTGTTGGCGCTCGCGGCCTGTGGGGATGACCTCCCCGACGCCCAGGCGGACGGCAGCTCGGGTACCACCGGGGTGAGCACGGCCGGAACGACGGGCTCGGACTCTGCCGACTCGACGATGACGGGGACGACGGGGACCGACACCGACGACGACTTCCCGGGGCTGTCGGCTGCGGTCGAGATCATCATCGATGTGCAGGGCATCCCGCACATCTACGGTGAGACCGATGCCGACGTGATGTACGCGTCGGGCTACCAGATGGCCACCGATCGCCTGTTCCAGATGGACCTGATGCGACGTCGGGCCACGGGGCGTCAGGCCGAGGTGCTGGGCCCGGACTTCGTCGCCCAAGACGAAATCTCATTGATCTTCGACATCCCGCGCTGGGGAGCCGCCAACGTCGAACGCATGCGGGAACAATCGCCCGAGACCGCGGACTTGCTGACCGCATGGGTGGCTGGGGTCAACGCCCGCATCGACGAGGTCAACGCTGGTGAGGTGCCCCTGCCCTACGGCTTCGGGCCCTCGGAGACCAACTCCACCCCCGAGCGTTGGACGATGGAGGAGCACTCGGCGATCGCCAAGCTGCTGATGCTGGGCAACTCCAACTCGCTCGAGCGCGAGCTGTTGGCCACGATCGTCTCGCGCAACTTCCCGGAGGCATGGGCGCGCATCGAGCTGTCACGTCCCGCCTTCAATGTGCCCACGATGCCGCCCGAGGACCTGCCCGCCCCCGCGCCGTGGCGACCCGGTGTCCTCCCCGACCCGCTGCCGCCGATTCCGGCGACCGACCAGCAGCTGGTGGACGGCATGGCCGCGCTCCACGACGCGCTGCGCCACATTCCTCGGGTGGGCAGCAACAACTGGGCGATCGCCGGGCAGCACACCGCCAGCGGCCGGCCCTTGATCGCCGGGGACCCACACCAACCCCTGGAGTCCCCGTCGGTGATGTACACCCAGCACATCAACAGCGCCGACGCGGGCGGCCAGATCGACGTGATCGGGTGGTCGTTCGCGGGCACGGCCGGGATCCAGCTGGGCCACAACCGCGATGTGCACTGGACGGCGACCACCAACTTCGCCGACGTGATGGACATCTGGGAGGTGGAGGTCTCGGGCGACGAGGTTCGCGTCGGTGACCAAATGGTCCCCCTGGTGCGCCGACAGGAGACCATCGAGGTCGCAGGCGAAGATCCAATCGCCTTCGAGGTCCGCGACGTCCCCGGCTATGGCGTGCTGCTTCCCCCCGATATCGTCCCGCTGCCCATCGCCGCGCAGGGGCACGCCTTGCTGCTCAACTGGACCGGACTGGCCGCCACCAACGAGGAGCAGACCTTCGTGGAGATGGCCACCGCGAGCAACATCGAGGAGTACGAGGCCGCGGCCGACCTGATGGAGATGGGTGGCTTCAACTTCATCGGGGCGGACGCCGAGGGCATCACCTACCGCGTACAGATCGACATCCCCGACCGCGGTGACACGGCCACCATGGCCCCGCCCTACGTGGTGATGGACGGCGACGATCCCACTGCGTTCTGGACCGGCGCCATGCTGCCGCCACAGCAGCTACCGCGGAGCCGAGGGGAGACTCGCGGCTGGCTCTCCAGCGCCAACAACGATCCCTGGGGCTTCACCTTCGACGGCGACGTGTCCAACGACCCCTGGTACTACGGCTACTTCTTCGCGGCGGGGCACCGAGCCCAGCGCATCGATGACGAGCTGACCCGGCTGACCACCGACGGCGATATCACCGTCGAGGACCTCCAGGCGTTGCAGAGCGATACCCACAGCGTGCTCGCCGATGTGTTGCTGCCCCCGCTGAGCGAGGCTTGGGGCAACCTCGACACCGACCCCGAGCTGGCCCGGTACCAAGGCGATGCCCGTCTCGCCACGCTGTACACGCTGCTCACCGAGACCTGGGACCAACAGATGGAGCGCGACCGACCGGGCGCGCTGGCCTTCCACCTGTTCGTGATGCTGCTGACCGACGAGGTGATTCGCGACGAGCTCTCGATCCTGTACGGCACCGTCCTGGGAGCCGAGGCTGCATTCGTCATCAAGATTCCCGTGCTCGGGGTGCTCGACCAGTACCCCAACTCGGCCGATCTGCTGGGAGCATCGCGCGACGTCGTGCTGCTGGAGACGCTCAGCCGAGTCGCCGATCTCATCGAGACTCGCTACGGCAGCGTCGATCCGATGGGCTACACCTGGGGCGAGGCCCACGGGACCGCCTTCAGCAACCCGTTCGGGGGCGACCTCGACGGTGGCTGGTGGCCCTCCGACGGCGGCGAGGACACCGTCAACGTGTCGTCGAGCACCTTCCTCAGCGAGACCGGCTCGACCGCGGATCGGTTCGATTCCCACGATGGCGCCGTCTTCCGCGTGGTGACGACGTTTGCCGAGGATGGCACGCCCGAGGCCTTTGCCAACTTCCCCCCGGGCAACTCGGCCGACCCCTCGAGTCCGCACTTCGACGACACCCGGGACGCGTGGCTCGAAGATCAGTACACCTACCTGCCGTTCCGTCGCACCGAGGTGGATGCCGCGGCCGAGACGACCGTCGTGCTGGAGCCCTGAGAGCCCTCGTTGCGGCGACGAGCGATGTCTACCCAAGCTCTTCGGTCCACCACGATCCGAGCCGCCCTGCTCGGGTTGGTGGTGGCGTCGGCGGCCTGCGGCGAGGACGACGCCGTGGCAACCCCGGCCACCACGACCAGCTCGGGGACCAGCGGCAACACCACCGCCCAGCCGGGCACCTCGAGCACCGCAGCCGACGACACCCGCGGCGCCAGCACGGGGCCCAGCTCCAGCGGCACGACGACGCCGTCGTCCACGTCGTCGACCACCACCGCCAGCACGGCAGGCGAGACCACCACGACCGGAACCACGGGGCCCGTCGTCCCGCCGTGCGAGGCAGGGTGCGAGATCGAGTTCGGGTGCAGCCGTCAGTGGCGCTCGGAGCAGGCCTGCATCGACTCCTGTGAGGCGAACCTGCTCGAGGCCGAACAGTTCCACCGGGCTTGTCGCGCGGCGTGGGAAAACCTGCACGAATGCCTCGGCACCCTCAGCTGCGAGGAGTTCACCGAGTGGTTCGACCCCATGCGGTTCCCGTATCCGTGCCTGTCGGAGGACGAGGTGCTGGCGTTCGAATGCAAGGGGCAGTGAGCCGCTACGGCGCCCAGCAGGCCTGCACCCCGGGAGCGTGATGCACATGCCGAGGCTCGCCGCATGCGGTCATCCCGGCGTGATCGTTGTCGACCACGCATACCTCGTTGGCGCTGGGGTCACGCTGGAACTCGACCGTGTATGACCAGTGGCCCCACGTGTTGACCGTGGCGGTGTTGCAGTAGTTGCAGCCCATCAGGTCGTCTTCCCACCAGCCCGTGGTGATCTCGGTCGCGATGTCGGACGCGACCCCCGCGACCTCCACCTCGAACACGAGCAGACCATTGTCGGAGATGGGCCAGTAGTTGAAGGCCATCGCATGACCGTCGTCGCCCGTGACGATCTCGGAGGGCAGCGGCTGGGCGTCACCGTTGTAGATCGACCGCAGGTCCGTGGTGTCGGCGGGGCGCACCGCAACGGGGACCCCCGACATCGCCTGGCCGTTTTCGTCGCGAACCCACACGTGCAGCTCGTTGCCGAACGAGGGCTGCTCGTCGCAGGTCCACATGTGATTGGCGACGATCTTGAAGATCCCGCCGTCGATGGGAGGACCCGGAGGTCGTGGCGTGACGGTGAGCTTGCCGCTGACCTCGTTGGCGCCCGCGACGAGGCCGCGCAGACATAGCTCGCCCTCGGGGACCTGCGGGATCGAGTAGTAGTAGACGGCTTCGCCTCCCTCGATGGTCTGCGATGCCACCGTCCGCACGCCGCTGCGATCGGTGACCTCCAGATCCATCGGTGGCGCGTCTTGGCGCGAGGTCCCGTTGGTCGCCCGCACCACCACGGTGAGGGTGTCGCCGGGATGAGGTTGGGCCGGGTCGAACACGACGACGCCATCGAGCAGCGGCGAGCCGGCCGACGCCTGCTCGCACGAAAACGGCGGGAGCGGGTCCCCTGTCGTCATCCCACCGTCGTCGGTGCTGTCTACGGATTCTTCGCTGGTCGACCCGGCCCCTGGATTGGCGGTCGTCGTCCCCTGACCTAGCCCGCTGCCATCCGACGGCAGCGTTCCCGTCGCAGAACCAAATGGATCACTCGTGGCGGGCGCGGCAGTACATCCCCACGATGCCACCACCGCCACGAGTCCCACTATCCGCCGCATCTACCCGCTAGTTGCACGCGGGGGCGGTCCGGTTCGCGAAATCATGGAGCGGTGGGGAGCGGCGCGTGACCGGCCCCACACGACACCCCGCTCAGCCCGCGGCCTCGGCCTCGGCGGCGTCCTCGCCCGCTTCGGTCTCCTCGTCCTTGCCTTTGCCCTTGCCGTCCGGGTGGTGAGCCTTGACCTGCACCGAGCCGTGCTCGGCCATCATCCGCTCCCACAACGGCTGGGTCGTGCGGATCCCACCTCCCTCGAGCTGCAGCGCGCGCTCGATCTGCGCCTTGCGGAACACGGCGGGCGGAGCATCGGGCTGCTCGGGGTCGATGTCCTTGATGGTGACCTGCTCGTTGACTACGACGGCCCCCTCGTCGAATTTGATCGTGCGCACCAGTTCGAAGCGGCGAATGATCCCGTCCTCGCGCTCGATCTCCTCCCAGTGCGACAGCGGGAACGTTGCGGCCCCGAGACACTCGTCGGTCTCATCGTCGAGCAGTGGGCGCTCGACGAACCGGCTCCCCTCGTGGGGGATGATCCGCATCACGCGGGCGCACTTGGATGTGTCTTCGGGCGGGCACACCATGCTCTCGACCACCAACACGGAGGTCTCGCCCATCTGCTCCAGCCGCATGCGCACGCGGTTGGGGTTGGCCCGAAGTGGGCCAATCGCTCGCACCGCGATGCCATTTTTGCGGTACTCGGCCACGGCGATGGGCCCCAGCGCGTCACCGTTTTCGAAGTACTCGGTGCGCACCCAGACCAGGGCCTTGCCCTCCTCCAGTCCGATGAGCTCGAGGTCCTCGTCGCCATTGAGCGCACGGGGCGGTAGGGCCGGAGAGGGGTTCTCGGGCCTGATGCACAGCGCAACCTCCTCGTCTTGCACCTCCAGCGGCTTGCTCGTGCAGTCGAGCGTGGGCCGGGTGACCTCGCCGGTCTTCAAGTTGAAGCTCTTGAGGATGATCGTGAACCAGATCTCGGGCGGGACGTCGTTGCTCTGGGTCTCGCTCGCCTCGCCGCCCTCGACTTCAGAGGAGCACAGCGGAAGGGGGCCCGTCGCGGGAGGCTTGCACCCGAAGGTGAGCGTCAGGGCCAGGCCGAGCGAAGCGACGATCGTACGTCTCATCGCGGACAGTCTTACCGCAAACCAGATGAAGGCAGCGAGCCCTGCCGATCAACCGCCACGAACGCTGGTCAGCCGCGCGAGCCCTCGCCCCCGACCTCGGCGTAGGCGCGGGCAAAGTCGGGGCCGAACACATGCTCGGTGATGTTGCGATCGGCCTCGGTCAGCTCACGGTA
>JAHZJA010001383.1 GCA_022601155.1 Deltaproteobacteria bacterium
CGAGCGTTCGTCGGGCTTGCTGCGCCAACCCGTGGGCGCGCTCACGCTCACCGCGGGCGGGCCACAACGCGCGGGCGAGGGTGAACTGGGCCTCAGCGACGCGGGGCGGAGCCACCTGCCCGGCCTCGACCAGCTCGACCGCGCGCTGAGCATGCATGCGTGCGGTCTCGAACTCGCGTTGCTCTACGGCCACTGTGGCCAGTCCGACGAGCGGGTAGGCCAAGTTGGGGTGGTCGTGGCCCAGCGCGGCTTCGAGGACCGCCAAGGCCCGCTGTTGGTGAGCCGAAGCGCCCGCAGACTCGCCCTGCACCTGCAGCAGATGGCCGATGTTGTACAGGGTCGGCGCGAGGCCGGGGTGTTGCTTGCCCAGCGCTCGCTCCTTGATGGCCAGTGCGCGCTGTTGGGTGGTCAGGGCCTCCGCGTGCTCGCCCTGATGCTCCAGCATGAGTCCAATGTTGCCCAGGGCCATCGCGACGGTGATGTGGTCCTTGCCCAGCTCTCGCTCCGAGATGGCCAGTGACCGCTGGTAGTAGTGGAGCGCCTCGGCGTGCCGGCCCAGCTGCTGCAAGGTGCTCCCGACGTTGTTCGACAGGGAGGCGATGGAGGGGTGCGTCTGCCCGACCGTCTGCTCCAAGATCGCCATCGCTCGCTGGTGATGGGCCAATGCCTCCACCAGTTCCCCCTGGTCGGCGAGTACGACCCCGATGTTGGTACACACGGTCGCCAACTTGCTGTGGTCGCGGCCCAGCGCACGCTCGTAGATGGCCAGCGCCCGGCGGTGGTGGACCAGCGCCTCGGTCGAGTGGCTCTGCAGGTGAAGGATGACCCCGATGTTGGTCAGGGCATCGGCCACGGAGGTGTGGTTGCTCCCCTGTCGCTGCTCATAGATCTTCAGAGCGCGCCGTTGGTGGGTGAGCGACTCCGACAGCTCGCCGCGATCACTGAGGACGTTGCTGACGTTGAGCAATGCGCCCGCGACCTGGCTATGGTCGTGACCCAGCTCCTGCTCGTACACGGCCAAGGCCCGTTGCAGGTGGACCAACGCTTGCTCGGATTTGCCCTGGGCCGCGAGCACGCTGCCGACCGCGGTCCGCACCTGGGCTTCGACGGCCGGCTCGACATTGGGTCCGCTGGCGAGGGCGAGGGCGGTCTGGCCCCACACGAGGCCACGCTCGTGGCGGGCTTGCCCGAAGCCGACGACCCATGTCAGCCGATCGACGGCGAGCACCGCGACCTCGTCGTATCCGTGGCGCGCGGCGATGGCAAATGCTCGCGCGAGATCGGCCTCGGCTTCGGAGAGGTGGTCGTTGCGGTCGGCGGCGTTGCCCCGGAGCACGAGCGCCTGCGCCAACAACG
Source organism: Deltaproteobacteria bacterium (assembly GCA_022601155.1). GTDB lineage: Bacteria > Myxococcota_A > Polyangia > Nannocystales > Nannocystaceae > Paraliomyxa. The sequence goes on from JAHZJA010001383.1 coordinate 1,357, forward strand.
GTTCGTAGCCCAAGTCCTCGGCCTGCTGGACCACGGGTCCCACGCGCTCCAGCGCCTCGACGTGCTGGCCCGCATACATCGCGGCCCGAATGAAGGCCAGCTCGTCACGCAAGGCCTCGACCTGCGACTGTACGCTCGGATCTTGGGGGGGCGGGACCCGCAGGCGCTGCTGCTGGAGCTGGTGGACATCGTCGCAGCGGCGCAAAGACGGAAGGCCCTCCACGAGCTCCACGGCGTCCGCCACCGCGGTGCCGGCTGGCTCGACCAGTATTCGAACCACCGCGTCGAGAGCGATCTTGCGGTCGCGCAGACAACCCATCCGCAGCTCCATCACCTCGGCCGTCTGCTCGCCCCGTACGGTGGTGGCCTCGCAGATCTCGGCGTGCTTGGTCACCCACGCCTGCGTGTAGCCTTCGAGCAGCGGTTCGATGCGGCCCCAGGTGTCGGCGGCGTAGGGAGGATGGTCGGTGCCGACGATGGAATCGTGCACGCGTCGGCTTTGGTCTCGATCCCAGATGCCGTCCAGCTCCGACGCTGCACCCGTGCAGCGGTCCTGCATCTCGAGCCAGCGTGGCGTGGCTACGAGACCTCCCAGGCCGATCAACCCCACCACCAAGCCCAGCGTGAGCCCCCGCCGGTTGCGAGGTGCGACGAGTCGGCCCAGCTCGGACAGCAGCACGTCCATCGAGGGCCACCGCTGCTCGGGCTCGAGGGCCAGCCCCCGCAGCAGCACCGCGCGCAACGCCTCGGGCACCCCGCTTCCCTTGGGCGCGGGCCGGATCTCATCGCGAGACATCGAGACCAACAGCGCCATCGTGGTCTTGCCCTCGAACGGGCGCTCGCCGTAGACGGCCTCGAACAGCGACACGCAGAAGCTGAACTGATCGCTGCGGGCGTCGGCCTCCTGCCCCTTCATCTGCTCCAGCGGCATATAGGCCGGTGTACCGAGGACGGCGCCAGTCTCGGTCAGCGCCAGGTCGAGAGCCGGTGCGTCCTGGGCCAGGTCCGGCGTGGTCGCATGGGCGAAGGTCTCCGAGTCGGCGGGCCCGGTCGCGTACTGGTCGTCGTCCCCGTCGGTGCCCTCCAGGGCTCGACCGGCACGCGGGTCGACGACGGTGCGACGCGCCAGCCCAAAGTCCAGCACCCGTGCGCGTCCGCCTTCATCGATGATGGCGTTGCTCGGCTTGAAGTCGCGATGGATGAGCCCCTCGGCGTGCGCGGCCGCGAGGCCCCGGCCCACCTGGATGAACATCTCCACGCACCGTCGCCAGTCGGGCCGTGGTTGTTGGTCCATCCACTTCCGCAGCGGCTGGCCGGCAACCCGCTCCATCACCACGAAGGCCTGGCCGCCCACGGTGTCCGCCTCGTAGACCTGCACCACGTTGGGGTGCGAGAGCTTGGCCATGGCCTGGGCTTCGCGGAGCAGTCGAGCGGCGTGTCGTTCGGCGAGATCCTGGTGCAGGACCTTCACGGCCACCTTGCGGTCGAGCGTGCGATCGAACGCCTCGAGCACGGTCCCCATCCCGCCTCGGCCCAAGGTGCCCAGCACCACATAGCGACCCAGGGTCTGCGGCGGCGAGGGCATGCCGAACAGCGCCGCGAACACCCGATTGCGTTTAGCCAGCTCGCCCGGTCCCGCCAGCTTCGGTCGTGGGATGCTCGGGTCCCGCAGTTGTTCGCCCGCCCCTTCCGATGCACTGGCAGTGTCGATGGCGGCGGGATTGGGTTCGACGCCAGGGTTGGATTCCGAGCGTCGCGATTCGGACGTGTCCATGCGGAGTCTCCGTGTACCCGCAATGTAAGTGAAAACACTACCCCCGTTCCATGGGGTGCCCCAGCCGGCCGCGGTGGGTGAATCGCGTCGGCGTCCCGCCCCCAATACGTGGTTCCGTCGCGGGCTACGACGACGCGCGCAGCCCCACCGCCGTGTGGACTGCTCGCTCTGAAAATCGGCGTCGCCAAGCGCCGCGCTGCGCACACTGCCTCTTCGCGGAAGGTCGACCACGCGGCTCACGGCGAGACCGGCCTGCGGCTCCAACCACGGGGCAGGGTTGCCGAGCACGACGCCGAACAGTTGTGACGAGGAGTCCCCCTCCGATCGCTTCATCGAGGAGATCACGGGCAGGCTGCACTGTCACCCATGGAGCCGTTCGTGAGCATCGCTCGAGCCCGTGGCCGTTGACCCTGTGAACCGTTGCGTCAGACCGAACCGGTGTTGATCAGAGTCGAGCTGGACCAGCCTGCGCGAAGACACAGGGCAATGCCGCGCTTGGCTCTCCGGAGATCAATGCAACCAAGAGGTTGCATATTGTCGAATTCTCGCTATAAGACCAACCAGGAGGTGCGTACATGAGTGTCCACAAAGACCAAGACCGAATCGAGAAGGTCGTCGAGCTCGCGGCGCCGGTGCCTCGGGTCTGGCGCGCCCTGACAGACTACAAGGAGTTCGGGACGTGGTTTCGAGTTCGACTCGACAACCCGTTCGAAGTTGGAACGACGACCACGGGCACCATGACGTCCCCAGGCCACGAGAGCATGCCATGGGTGTCGGTCACGGAGGAACTGGAGCACCAGCGGTTGTTCGCGTTTTCCTGGCCGCCGAGCGCCATCGATCCCGACACCGTCTACAGCGAAGAAGCCAAAGTGCGGGTCGAGTTTCGGCTGGAGCCCACAGCCAACGGTACGCGCCTCACCATCACGGAAGCCGGATTTCAGCAGTTCCCAGAAGCCAAGCGACTCGAGGTGCTGCGGTCCAATGAGCAAGGCTGGGAAATCCAGGCCCGGAACGTTGCCGCCCATGTCGTAGGGTAGCGACGCGAAACCACCAGACGGCGTGTGCCACGACGCTGCCCCGGCCTCCCGGGCTTCGTTGCTCGCGAGTCGAGGGGCCCCGACCCACTCCTTTCTCGACCCGAGAGTCGCCCTTGCCCCGAGAGCCGCTGACGGCGTCCCCGTCGTGCGTGACCAATGAGGGACGGCCCCTCGTGCCGGCCAAACACCAGCGCCAGCGAGGGCGTCGCCCATGCTCGGGTTCGTCACCCCGGGAGGCGGCGCATCGCGTCGCGCATGTACGCCCGCGTCTGCTCGCGCATCCGTGCCTCGACGTCCGGGGCCAGGCCCCAGTGCTCCATGGAGGCGTTGGCCCCCGCGGCCACGTGCAGTTCCCACAGCGGCAGCCCATCCAGATCGATCTCGATGGGCACGCACTCGAGATAGTGCGCGGCGAACCGGCGCATCGCGGGCTCGCCGTATCGCCACAGCAGCTCGAGTCGTGCGGCGGCGAGATCGGAGCGGGGATCGCCGAGTGCGGTGTCCTCCCAGTCGAGCACCGCGACGAGGCTGCCGTCCTGCCACAGGATGTTCCCGGGCCAGAAATCGCCGTGGAGGAGCACCGTGGGCCCCTCGGTGGTGCCGACCCGGGCCGCCAGCGCGTCGCGCTGATCCTCGAGGAACGCGGGCAACAACCGCAGGAGGTCCGGCACCGGGTCCACCCGGGGGGGCAGCCCGGGCAGGGCGAGCGTCGATGGATCGAGCCCGTGCAGCCGTGCGAGGACTTCCGCCATACGGCACACGGCGTCGAGGCGATCGGGCTCGGACACGTGGGTGGTGCCCTCGATGTACGCCATGATGAACGACGGCGACGACAGCACGGCCCCCGAGTCGTCCAGGTGCAGCGGCTCGGGCACGGGGAAGCCGATGCGGTGCAAGGCCGACTGCACCCCGAACTCCACCGCCGTCACGTCCTGTTCGAGCTCCTTCCACGTCGTGGCGCCGTGCTGCCGCAAGACCACCCGCCGGATGTCACCCGATGGGGCGCGGATGTCCATTGCGACCACGGTGGCCGAGACCCCGCCCGCGAGCGCCTCGGTGCGCACCAGCTGTCCGCCGGGGACGAGCGTGCGCGCGACTGCGGTCAGAGGTTCGTCGTCCATCATCGTCGAGCGACTCTACGGCCGTCATACCATCGCCAGCCCGACACGGGACGCTCGCCTCACCACCTGCGCTGGGTGACAGACACGGCATCGACTGCATCTGGGTCTGTGCCTGAGCCAGCGCCTCGGGCCCACCGCCTGGTCCGAGGGCCCCCTGTCAGCAACTACGCTCTGCGTTTGGCCCCGACTGACTCCAACAGGTAGGCAGAACAGAAGCACCGGATCGAGACGCGGGGGCAGCGGGAGCAACCCTGTGGTGCACGGTTCCTGTTCGGTACTGCTGTCCCAAACTGAAGCCGTCGCTCGATGCCGACGCGGAGCGACAACCACGCGCCGCCCGAGGGCTTCGGCTCGGGATCGGAACACCAACGGCGAACGCAGAGTTCTTCGGGGCCGACAGCTGCCGTGCGACGCCTCGACGTCGATGGTGGGAGCACTTGCCGTGTACTATGCTCCCTCGGATGCATCGTGTGGGTTTGTGGGTGGGCCTCGTGTTGTGCGCGCTCGGCTGTCTGCTGTCTGGCTGCGACACCGACCGCAAGGGCCCAAAAAAGACGCTGGCTGAACGCGAGGCCGAGCGGTACGCCGAGACCTCTTCCAAGACGCTCGACGCCTACCAAGACGTCTTCGAGCGCGTGGCCAACAACATCCGCGACGATACATACGAGCACAAGCCCTGTCCGACCGAACTGAGCCAGACGCTGGACAACGGCGTCTGGCTCAACGCGTCCACGATCGCGCTGACCGAGAGTGCACTCCGCTGGTTCGTGGAAACCCCTCGTGAGAGGACATCCTCCGCGGAAGCGCCTGCACCGTGGTCGCTGGGCGCCGAAGGCTATCTCAACGACTTTGGGCTCGCCGCGCCCGACGTCGCCGGGCCCGACGGTGGTCGTCTCGCCGTTCTCCGCAAAGCCCGGATGTTCGAGCGATACGGAAGCGCCGATGACCGTACCGTCGGGCTGCTTTCGAACGACTTCATTCACCGGTTCGACAGCGAGCACCGCAAGGCGCCCCAGCACGTGCTGTTGCTGCGGAGCGTCGAGCTGGTCGAACCCAAGGCACCAAGCGAGATCGCCCGGACGAAGGACGAACTGAAGGTGGACGAGCTGGGGCGGGATCTGCAGGCACGAAAAGACCCCTCTGAGATCACGTCAGCCTTCGAAGAACCGCCAGCGCACAGCGAGACCTCGTTCGTCGGTGGGCGCCTGCGTGGTGTCCTCGAAGTCTACGAAGCGAGTAGCGGCGAGCGCCTCTGTGGGCACGCCGTGTCGGCCAAGAACTCCGACGCCATCGAGAGCTACTACAAAGGCGCGCAAGCGGTGCATGACGACCTCGCGGACAGTTTCGTCACTGCGGCCAACCAGGCGTTCTCCGCACCGCTTCGCAAGGTTCATGCGCCACACGAGACGTCTCCCTGATGGTTGTCGCGTTCGTCATGACGCGGGCGTAGGCCTGGCCATCGCGAGCACCCGCTGGGCGAGGGCGGCCCCCGAAAGCAGCGCACTCTCGACTCGTCCTCCCAGCAGCCCATCGCCGCAGACTCCCACCTCGGACTCGAGCAAGCACGGCACCCCGACCGGCGTTTCTACCAGTGCGTAGCGCCAACGGTGAGCCCAGCCGTCTCCCGCCAGGTGGTCCTCGCCGATGATCCTCGCCGTTTCCGCGGCCAGAGCAACCTTCACCGTCGCCGCGCTGTCTTCGAGGTGGGCTCGTGACCACTGTGGGCTCGCGTGAACCACCCACTGTGGTGCGGAGGGTCGGTCCGGCTTGGTCTCATTGCGGGCGATCCACGAGATTGTTGGATCGTCGACCTTGGCCGCCGCCCACGATGGGCCCGGCCGGCCCGTGCCGTTGAACATTGCCGCCCAGCACGGAGCTGCCCGCACCGCCCCCATCGACTCGCGAAGCGAAGGCACCTCGGTCAGTAGTGCCACCGCCTGCGGAGCAGGGATCGCGATCACCACCAGGTCGAACACCGCGCTCGACTCGTTGTCGAGCTCCACCTGCCACGTCTGCCCCCGGCGTCGCACCGCCATCGCCCGCTGCCCGAATCGCACGTCGAGCCCGCTGAGCAGGTGCTTGACCAGCGCGTTCATCCCCGGCTTCGCCACCCAGCGGGGCTCGACCGGAGTCTCGGGCACGACCCGGCCGGACTCGATCCGAACGAACGGGCCCTCCCAGCGCTGGACAATCCCCGCCCGCTCCCACTGTTCGATCCGCGGGGCGAGCTGGGGGTCTCGAGCGGTGAAGAACTGGGCCCCGTGATCGAAGCGCGCCGCGTCGATCCTTCGGGTGGACATTCGTCCGCCCGCTCCCCGTCCCTTGTCGAACACCACCACCGACAGACCACGATCGGTGAGCATCCGGGCGCACAGGGCCCCGGCGGCGCCCGCCCCCACGACCCCGACCCGGGGACTGTCAACGCTGAACGAAGAGGGCGGGGGGGAGTGCATCGGCGGCGAGAGGATAGCCGGACCAGCGGCACGCGCCAGTGCCTGCGGACCACGGGGGGCTCGGCACGGCCGCTGGAGCGACCAGCCCAGGGCGTCGAGCCCTCGGGTCAGGTCCGCCCGCATAAGATGCGTCGCCTGGCCCTTGCCGCCCTCGGCCGACGCCAGCGTAACGCATCCCGGTGAGCCACGCGTTGCAGCATTGAGCGTCGAAGGATGGATGGGCGCGTGACCCGGTTGGATGAGTGCGGGTCGACACGCCATCTCGGAGACGATCGTGCCGTGGTCGGGGGTCGAGTGAACGATTCGAGGCCTGCCCGTCGGGCACCACACGGAAGGCTCAGGCGGGGCGGACCGCCGCCTCGGGCACACCTCGCTCCGGCTCCGGCAGGCGTGTCGACACGATGAACGCGGTGCCAAAGATCGACACGGCCGCGAGCAACGAGCACCCGACGAAACCCACGTTGGCGTAGACCAGCCCGGCCATCGCGGCTCCTAGACCGCCCCCGAGCTGACCGATGGCAACGACGAGGCTCATCAGCGAGCCACGCTGGCGGTCTTCGACC
>JAHZJA010001384.1 GCA_022601155.1 Deltaproteobacteria bacterium
CCGCCGGCACTACGCCGCGTGGGTGTGTCGACAGTGGGAAAAAGACCACGAAGGGAAGCCGGCCGAGGAGATCCAGTTCGTCAAGATGTGGACCCGGATCCCCACGCCCCAAGCCGTGTACAAGCGCGCCCAGGGCAACATCTTCCGCATGGGCTACGACCCCAATGATCTCCACCTGCACCAGCGGGAAGAGGAGACCATTCGCTGCAAGACCACCCGTCACGCCCAGCTGCCCAACTACCTGCGTGAGCGCTACGGCCTGGAGCCTGCGCCCGAGCACCACTTCAAGGGCATGCACAACCGCACCTGGTGGGATCAACGCGAGGCCAAGCAGCGCAAGGAGGAGCGCGATACCAAGCGGCAGGAGCGTGAGCGCAAGGCAGTGCGGCCGCCCGTCAGGGGGCCCCAATGAGCGCCGTACTCGCGATGCTCGCCGACAAGCCGCAGATCGACATCTCCGGCCACGCCGAGCTGGTCACGACCCTGATCCTGGCCGTCTTGGGCTTGTTGATCGCGTTCTTCGTGGTCCGGCCCGAGCTTTGGCGGCGGATCTTCTTTCAGCGCGTCGACCCACGCCCCGCCGCACTGATGCGGATCGTCTTCGGCGTGGTGGTGCTGTGGACCTTCGTCGATCTGCTCAAGCCCCACGGTCCGCTCGAAGACACCGTCGCCCGCTACCTGTTCACGGACGATGGGCTGTGGCTCAACGACATGGCCCGCAAGAACTACGGGGGCCAGCTCAAGACCCTGTGGGATCCAGAGCACGGGTTCGAGCACTGGTACGACATCTTCAAGGCGATGTGGGGGAAGTTTTCGGTCCTCCACTTCCGTAGCGATCCACCGTTCGTGTTCACGCTGTATGGCGTGATGATCGCCAGCCTGCTGATGATGATCATGGGTCTGTGGACCCGCTGGACGACCATCATCTCGTGGATCCTGGTCGAGTCGATCTATCGCTACAGCCCCGTCTACTACACCGGTGGCGACACCGTGGTGCGAGTGTTCTTGTTCCTGGGCATGTTCTCGCAGTGGGGTCAGGCCTACTCGCTGGACAGCTGGCGACGCCACCGCAAGGCCATCCTCGGCAAGGCCACGGAGATTCCCGCCCTGCGCAAGATCGCCGCCTGGCCGCTGCGACTGATGATGCTCCAGCTGGGCATCATCTACTGCGCGACGGGGCTGCTCAAGTCGGGCGCCACCTGGGCCAACGGCACTGCGCTGTACTACTCGCTCAACCTCGATCACTTCTACCGCTGGCCTCAGATGGGGCTCATCGGTGCGGTGCACTACATCGGGATTTTGCCCCTGCTGACGATCCTCGTGCACTGGTGGGAGATGTTGTTCCCGCTGGCGCTGGTCGGCGCGGTGACCAATGCCTACGAGCGCGAGCGAGCCGCGGGCACCTGGGTCCGGGCTGCGGTCTGGCGGCGTTGGCTGTCGTACCTGCTGTTCTTCGCCGCGTGGGGCATCGGGGCCTACATCGCTGGCGTTGCGGCCCACTACTACGCGCCGCAGCGCATGCTCGACGAGCTGGGCATCAGTCGACCGGCCGCGGTGCGGCTGGCCATGGGCATCGCCGCAACCGTGCCCCTACTGGCGGTGGCGCTGTACCTCGGGCTGCGGGCCAAGGCGCCACGGGTCCATCGCTTCATCCGTCACTGGCTGCTCGGCAAGCGCTTTTGGCTCGTGATCGGCACGGGCATGCACATCGGCATCGATCTCGGGATGAACGTCGGGACGTTCGCCAACGTGATGGTGGCCGTGTACTTCGCCTGGCTGTCGGGCGACGAGATCGACGCGTTCTGGCGCTACCTCGCCACCCGGCGGCTGGCGCCGGGCGAGGGAGCGCGCCCGATTCGGCGCCAGCGTTGGAAGCGTGTGCTGCTGACTCCGCTGGACGTGTTGCGCCACCGTGTTCGCAAAGATCCGTTGGTCGTGCTGCACAACCCTGGCGACAGCAGCGTCCGACGGGCCGCGCTGCTGCGGGTCTGGGACCTGAGCGGGCGCCTGGAGATGAAGGCCGACCCCGATGTCTCGCCCGAGCAGCTGCTCCTGGTGCGACCCGGTCACAACGAGTCCCTGAGCGGACACCAGGCAGGCCACGCGCTCATCCGCGTGCTCCCCGGTCTTTGGTGGATGCGGGGGCTTCGACACATCCCTGGGGTGTCGACGATCTTCGGCACCCTTGCGATGATGATCCTGCGACAACGTTGATGCACAGACCGGCCCCACATCACCCCCAGCGCCGACAACTCGCGCGGTGGGGGGTGGCGTGGGGGTTGGTGGCGGCGTTGGGATGCGAACGCCCGCCCGCCGCCATGCCCGGCGACTCCTCCGAAGCCAAGACCAGGGCGAATCCGGTCGCTGCCGCCGACGCATCGACCACGAAGACACAGTGGCTCAAGGGTCAGCTGCATCTACACAGCAACGCCTCGGGCGACAGCGAGACCCCTCCCGCCGATGTGGCGCGGTGGTACTCCGAGCACGGCTACGATTTCATCGTCTTCACCGATCACAACCGCATCACCGAGATAGCCAGCCCCAGCGCGATGCTCATCATCCCGGGGATCGAGCTGACCCAAAACATGGAGACCTGCTCGCCCCGCCCGCTGCCGGGGATGGCATGCCTGCTGCACGTCAACGGGTTGTTCGTGGGCACCGACGCCTCGGCGGCATCGACCGTCGCCGCCCCCACGGGGCCCGACCGGCTCGAGCTGTTCTCACACGCCGTCGAGGTGACCGAGGCGCTCGGGGGGGTGGCGCTGCTCAACCACCCCAACTTCCACTACGCAGCCGATGCCGATCTCATCACCGCGCTGGCCGGCCGGGGGCTGACCTTGCTCGAGGTCGCCAACGAGGCCGTCGACTCCAACAACCAGGGCGACTCCACGCATCCGTCTACCGAGGCGCTGTGGGACGCGGTGCTCACCAGCGGCGCCAAGGTGTGGGGCGTGGCCTCCGACGATGCCCACCACTACTACGACGCCAAGGCCGTACGGGAGAGCGGCAAGCTGGCCCATGTCGGTGATCGCGGCTGGGTGATGGTGCGGGCCGATCCCCAGGTGGCTTCGATCCGCGCGGCGCTCGAGCGCGGCGATTTCTACTCGACCAACGGGGTGTTGCTGTCGACGGTGCGCACCGACGACAGCGGGACGACGGTGTCCGTGCAGGACGGGAGCCCGGCAGGACCGTTTCGGTTCGAGTTCATCGGGGATGAAGGCCGCGTGCTCGACGAGCAGACCGGCGAGGCCGCAACGTGGACCTGGCCCGCCGACCATCGCGGCTATGTGCGCGTGCGTGTGCGCGACACCCAGGGGCGCACCGCCTGGACGCAGCCCGCCTGGCGCACGCGCTGACCCACAGCCGCGCAGGCAACACCGCCCCCCGAGTTCGTGCCTGGGCTCGGCCCATCTGCCCAAGGTAGGTAGTCGGCTCGATCGCGGGTTGGCGATGCACGTCGGGGACTGGTAGTACCTCGACCTCGACGACCCTGGCTTCGTTGCTCGTCCGTCGCTCATGTCCAATGCACCCCATGCTGGCGTCTCGCCGCGGTTGCCTCTGATGGCGCAGCCTGCCTTCGAGACCGCGGGGTCGAGGGACTAGCGACCGGATGCCGCGTCGTGTGCAGCTGCGGGTTCATCCCGACGTCGTGCTCGACGATGCCGCGCTGCGTCGCGCGGCGGCCCGAAGGGCGAAGATCGCCGAGTCCGAGATCGCCACGGTGGTCGTGCAGCGACGCTCGATCGACGCCCGCCGCGGCCGGGTGATGCTCCAGCTGGTGGCCGACATCGTGCTGCGCGACGAGCCCGCGCTGCGCCAGGCCACGCCCGTCCCGGCCGCCCTTCCGCCCTTGGGCGGCACCCCACCCGTGGCCATCGTCGGGGCAGGCCCCGCGGGGATGTTCTGCGCTTGGGCGCTCGCGCAGCACGGCATCGCATCGCTCATCCTCGAGCGCGGCAAGCCCGTTCGCGCCCGTCGTCATGATCTGGCTGCGCTGTGCAAGCGCGGCGAGCTGAACGCCCAGAGCAACTACTGCTTTGGCGAGGGTGGGGCCGGGACCTTCTCCGACGGCAAGCTGTACAGCCGTGCGCACAAGCGTGGCGACCTCCAGCGGGTCCTCGAAGCGTTCGTGGGTTACGGAGCGCCGACCGAGATCATGGTCGACGCTCGCCCGCACATCGGCACCAACCGTTTGCCCGCAGTGGTGACCGCGATGCGCGAGCACCTGGCCGACGCCGGGGTCACGCTGGCCTTCGACCGCCGGGTGGACGGCCTCACGACCCAGGGCGATCGCGTCACGGGTGTCGTCGTCGACGGTGTGACCATTGCAGCCCGCGCGGTGGTCCTGGCCGTCGGGCACTCGGCCCGCGACGTCACCCGCTGGCTGCACACCGCAGGCGCGGCATTGTCGGCCAAGCCATTTGCCGTGGGCGTTCGCATCGAACATCCCCAGGCGCTCATCGACACCCTGCAGTTTGGAGATCTCGCCGGTCACCCTGCGCTGGGGGCTGCCGCGTATCGGCTGGTAGAGCAGGTCGACGGGGCCGGAGCGTTCTCGTTTTGCATGTGCCCCGGCGGGTTCATCGTGCCCGCGGCGACCGAGCCAGGCGGGCAGGTCGTCAACGGCTGGAGCCCTTCGTCACGCCAGGGTCGGTTTGCCAACAGTGGGTTCGTCACCGAGGTCGGACCGACTCAGCTCATCGAAGCGGGGCTCGATCCCACCGACGTCTTCGCCGGAGTGCAGCTCCAACGCCAGCTGGAGCAGGCCGCATTCGAGGCGGGTGGTGGAGCCTATGTCGCGCCCGCCCAGCGCCTCGACGATTTCGTGGCCGCGCGCGACTCCGATGCCCTTCCCCTGTGCAGCTATCCGCGAGGATTGTCTGCCGCGCGCCTCGACGTGCTGCTGGGCGCGCTGGCCCATCCCATGCGCGCCGCACTGCGACGCCTCGGCGAGCGCATGCCGGGCTTCGTGTCCGCCGATGCCGTTGCCGTGGGCGTGGAAACCCGGACGAGCGCACCGATCCGAACCGAGCGCGAGCGCGACACCTTGCAATCCCCTACGCTCGCGGGCCTGTTCCCGTGTGGCGAGGGTGCGGGGTATGCCGGGGGAATCATGAGCGCAGCGCTCGATGGCATTCGCGTCGCAGACGCGGTGGGTCGTGCCCTCGGCTCCGACGCGCTCTCGTAGTCGCCTTGCGCCCCCCGCACAGCGGCCGTCGCCCTACACTGATCCGCCTCCATGGCTAGCCCGCTGCCCCACAACAAGGAAGCTGAAGCCGCCGTCTTGGCCGGCATCTTGCTGCGGAACGAGGCGCTCAACGACGTCATCACCCTCATCGACGAGGAGGCGTTCTACGTGCCCGGGTATCGGGCGGTCTTCAAGGCGATGACCAAGCTCTCCGATCGGGGGCAGCCGCTGGACCCGATCACGCTCGAGCATCAGCTGCGCGCCACCGACGAGCTGGGCCTGGTGGGCGGACTCGAGGGGCTGGGCAAGCTGGCCGATCGCTACGCGAGCAGCCACCATGTGGCGCACCACGCCGAGCTCGTGCGGCAGACCGCATCGATCCGCCGGCTGGTGCAGACGGCCCAAGACATCGCCGAAGAGGGGCGTGAGGGTGTCGAAGACGTCAACGAGTTCATCGACGGCGCCGAACGACGGCTGCTGGAGGTCAACCAGGCGGGGCGGATGGGCGGCTACCGCTCGGCCAAAGAGCTCATCCACGGCGTGTTCGAGGGCATCACCGAGCGCGCCAAGCAAAAGAACCCCATCACGGGCGTGGCCACCGGGTTTCACAAGCTCGACGAGATGACCGGCGGCATGCAGCCGGGCGACCTGGTGATCCTCGCCGCGCGCCCGTCGATGGGCAAGACGGCGCTCGCCCTCAACCTGGCGCAGAACGCCTGCATCACCCAGGCTCGACACCAACACCTGCCCGAAGAAGAGCGACCACCGCGGTACCCAACGCTCGTGTTCAGCATCGAGATGAGTGCCGGTCAGCTCATCGAGCGTGTGCTGTGCTCGGAGGCACGGGTGGACGCCAGTCGGCTCCGCTCGGGCAAGCTGATGGAGCAGGAGTTTCGCGAGCTGGTGCAGGCGGCCGATCGACTGCACAAGGCACCGCTGTTCATCGACGACAGCGGCTCGCCGAGCATCTTGGAGATCCGGGCGCGGGCGCGCCGGTTCAGACAAGATCGATCGCTGTTCCCCCCGCAGGATGAAAACGAGTCGGCGGGCAAGCGCAAGGCCCTGGGGATGATCGTCGTCGACTACCTGCAGCTGTGCCGTGGCGGCAAGGGCCGTTACGACTCGCGCGAGCAAGAGATCAGCGAGATCTCTCGCGGCCTCAAGGCGATCGCCAAGGAACTCGAGGTCCCCGTGCTTGCGCTGTCGCAGCTCAACCGCGGCGTCGACAGTCGCTCGGACCATCGTCCCCAGCTCTCCGACCTCCGCGAATCTGGCGCCATCGAGCAGGACGCCGACGTCATCATGTTCATCTACCGCGAGGCTCGGTACATCACCGATGAGCAAGAGCGGGCCAAGGTGGAGCGTGATTCCGAGGTGATCATCGGCAAGCAACGCAACGGGCCCACCGGGACTGTCCACCTCGTCTTCCGAGGTGAGCATACGCGCTTCGAAAACCCCGCCTTCGACGGGCCTGGTGGCCCACCGGGCATGGGC
>JAHZJA010000121.1 GCA_022601155.1 Deltaproteobacteria bacterium
CCCGCCTGCCCCCAGCATCTCCAGCATCGCGTAGCGCGGGGCCAGCTCCACCGCGTCCGACAGTTCCACCCAAGACTCCAACGTCGATCGAGTTGCCGCCGGGCCCCCACCGGTTCGAATCTCGTCGTGGATCGGCCCGATTTGGACGTTCTGCGGCGCTCCCGCGCACGCGAGCCCCTTCGCAGCGCTGCTTGCGGAGCTCCCACCCCGATGGTCGACCCCTCGCCAATCCCGCCCCAGCCGACGTTCATCCCATGGCGCTTGGCGCTGGTCCCCCCAGCCTCTACCTTGAGGTCATGCGCTGCTCGTGGCTCGCCTCAGCCGTCCTCGCCTCCATCGTGGCCGCACCCGCGAGCGCGAGTGCCCTCGAGCCCGCGGCGGCGACGCCTCCCACCGCAGCCACGGCCTCGCCGGCTACCCCCGACGAGAACTCGCCGCAGGCGGCCGCTCGTCGACATCGTCGCGCCAATCGGGTGCGCGCGGTGGAGATCCAAGGGCTGGCGATGACGCAGCTGCTGCCCAGCGCCGGGTTCGGTGGCGACGCGGCGTTCGTGTTCGGCTTCCCCGGGTTTCAGGTACGGGCAGGCGCGCAGTTGGTCGGCGTGCCCGGGTTCCGGCTCGGTCAGGGCGAGGTCTCCAACTTCTTGCAAGCGGGCACCCTCGATCTGTGTGCCGCCAAGCAGGTCCTTCGCCACCAGATTCGCATGTGCGTCGGTGGCCAGGCCGGAGGCATGGCGCACCGCTGGAAGGGCTACGAGCGGCCCGGCCGACGCATCACCGCGTGGGCGGCAGGAACCCTCAAGGGCGACTACCAGCTCCAGTTCACCGATCACTTCGGCCTGATCGGGGGCGTGGGCGTGGTGCTCCCCATCGTGGGGCCATCGTTTCGCGCCTACGACTCCTACGGCTCCCCGAGTCCGCTGGTGTTCCCCGGGCCGATGGCGGGCTTCCTCAGCCTCGGCACCTCGTTCCGCTGGTAGCAGCCTTGGGAGGGGCGGCTCAAAACCGCCAGTGCACTCCCAGGGCGACGCCGCGTGCAGACCCGCTGCGCCACGGGACCAGTGACGCGCGCATCCCATGGTCCTGCCGCCATGCGCGGTACTTGGCGCGTTGCCCCAGGCCCAGCGCGAGGATCACCGACCCGCTGATCAGCATCAGCGCGCCATAGCTGGTCCTGACCACGTTGAACGCGAACACGCCTTGGCAGCGATCGGCGCCCGAGACGTTGACCCCGATCGAGGCCAGTCGTCGCACGCAGTGCTGCGGGACCGTGGCCCAGGTGCCCAGCCCGCTGGTCACGGTGGCCACGAGGCCCAGCGGAAACAGGATCGAGCCCAGCACCACGTTGCGATGGCCGTCGGGCGGCGGACGCTCCAGGATGACGCCGTGACCGTGGTAGCCACCGGGAGCCACACCCGAGATCGTACCGAGATCGTCGATCCGTGCCGCATCGGCGGCCGCCGCAGCGCGAGCCGCTTCGGCGATCGCCGCATCATCGGTCGCGTCGTCGGCCGCTGCATCGCGAGCCACATCGGCGGTCGCCACATCATCGGTGGCAGCCGCGGAATCGTCGGCCGCGTCGGTGATACCCGCATCGTTGGGCGCCTCGGCGGCCGCGGTGCCGTCGGCCGTGTCCCCGACACCGTCGGCCTCGGCATCATCACCGACCTCCGGAGACGCCTGCAGCGGTCGACCGTCCGGGTCGGCCGCATCCGGAGTCTGGGCTGGCGTACCGACGATCTCGGGTGGATCTCCTCCGGATGGAGTGACCGACTCCCCCGAGTCCTGCGCCACCGATGCATCGTCGGAGACCACCGCCCGCGCAAGATCTCCGCCCGGCGCGGCCATCGACCCCCGCCACGCCGGCGATGACGCGGGCGCACCGACGAGCGGCGCGCCCTCGCCGGCCCCGGGATTCGCCAACGCGGCCGTGAGCACGGCGATCAATGCGGGACCGCTCATCCCGCGAGTCCTTCGATGCGCCGCACCATGCGACGATAGAACGCCGACTTGGGCTCGAGCTCGCTCGCCTTGCGGATCGCGGCCAGAGCCTCGCTCTCGTTGCCCTTGCGTGCGAGCAGCTCGGCCTCCACATAGCGAAGATCAGCCATGTCGGGGGCAGCGACGATGCCCTTGCGCACCACCGCCAGCGCGGGCTCGAGCCCACATCGCTGGCGGAACGAGAACCAGCCGTACGCCGACGCCAGGTCGGGGCTGGTGGGGTCGGTGGCCATCATCGCGTCGAGGCTGGCCACCGCCTCGGACTCCTTGCCCATCTTGCAGTACAGGCGGCCAATGTGGCGGAAGGCCCGGACCGCGTCCTTGCTGTCGGGGAACTTGGCTTGCAACGCACGAAACTCGACGATCGCTCCCTGTGGGTCCCGGTCGAGCTTGTAGGTCACGAACAGGGCATGGTCGTACATCGCCCGGCTCGCCAGTCCCATCTCGTTGCTCGGATCCCCCAGCACCACCGTGTCCATGTGGACCTTGGCCTGCTCACGGTTGGCCGCCAGCAGGTAGGCGTGCCCGAGGGCATAGCGCTTGGCAAGGTCGTCCGGGTCGACCTCGACGGCGTCGGCGAGCTTGGCCAAGACGTTGTCGCCGGTCGCAATCCGCCCCAGCGCGGTCATCAGATCATCGGCGGGCAAGAAGTCGACGATGCGCCCCTTCTCGATCCCGGTCGCCTCGAGCACCAACATCGTGGGGAAGGCCTGCACGTGGTAGCGCTCGACGAGCTCGGGGCCCTCGCCCTTCTCCGCATCGATGTGCACCGACACGTACCCCTTGCCCAGGAACTCTCCAACGGCCGGGTCCACGAACACCTTCTCGTCGAGCGCGTGGCACGGCGGACACCAGTACGCACCCACGTCGACGAACAGGAGCTTGTCCTCGGCCTTGGCGCGCTCCAACGCCTGCTCGAGCGTGCCGTCGAACCAGTCGACGGCGGAGACGATCTCACCATCGGGTCGGACTCCAGGCGCTTGGTCCGTCTTGGGTGGGTCGACCGCGGGCGTCCCTGGGGTGGGCGTCGCGCCGGACTTGGGGGGCGACTGCTCACTCGACGTGGTGCCGTTGCCGCACGCCACCACCGCGAGCATCCACGACAGCCACCACTTGGATTGGTTCGAACCGCGGGAAGACATGCGTGGGCAAACCCTGCCCTTGGTCGACAGGTTACGCAATGACACGGGCCCACCGCACGTCCGGGGCTCCGCGCACCCAATCGGGCTCCAAGACCCACCGACGGCCGTTTGCTCGGTGGTCCACCCGTATGGGGCGCCAAGCCGCCGGGGCTGGCGCCACGCTGTCCGTGGTGGGATTTGGCCGCCGGGTGCGACCACGGGCTGCTACCGTTCCCGCATGCGCAGGCATGCTGCAGCGCGGCGATCCACACTGGCGTTGGTCGGCATCGTGCTGGCCGCGGGATGCGACACGGCTGCGACCGACGGAGCCGAGGGCGCCGATGCACCCTGGCCCTCGGCCTCCCTGTGCGCCGATGTGGAAGCCTGGCCCGACGCGTCGGCCTCCCTCGAAGACGCGCTGCTGCGGCGCATCGACGCCGCGCGGTCCAACGGTGGCGACTGCGGTGAACGAGGCAAGCCCGCTCCCGCCCCCGCCCTGCTCCGCCGGCCCGCGCTGGACTGCGCCGCCCGGGCGCACGCCAGCGACATGGTCGCGCAGCGGTACTTTGGACGTCTGGACCCCGACGGGGTCGACGAGTACGCCCGGGTGGAGCAGACCGAGTACGAGGCCGCGCTCGTCGTGCAGCATATCGCTCGGGGCCCGCGCGACGCGGAGGAGCTGCTCGACCAAACCTGGCTGCCCCGCCCGGTCCAGTGCAGCAGCGTGTTGTCCGAAGACTTGGAAGAGGTCGGGCTGGCCTACATCGACGCCCCTCCCGGCGAAGACCCCGACGAGGATCCCGGCGGCCCGCACTGGGTCGTCGTCCTCGCGACCCCAGGGCAACCCCCAGCGCCCGACGCAACCGGATCTTGATCTGCGCGCGTATGCGATCGCGCCGCTCGCCAACGGATCGACGCCGTCTGGGCATCGACGGTAAGCCCGCTCGCGCAAAACATGGCCGGCGGCCCCAAAACACAGCCGCGAACGTCGGGACGGCGCCCTCGTACCCGCTATCGTAGCAGGCGTCCCATGTCCCTCCCCGCGCTGCACCGTTCCGCAGCGTCGCGCTATCGGTGCGCGTCGCGTCTGCCCACACCACCGGTCATCGTGACCCTCGTGCTGTCGGCCTTGGCCTGGAGCGGCTGCTACGACGGCCCCGCCGACCTTCCCGACGGATCACCGTGGGCCGGCGAGGACGACAGCGGCAGCGCATCGGGGGCCGAGGCCGATGGCAATGCCGACGGCCCTGGTGCCACAGGCAACGCCGACGGCAACAACGACGGGCCCGGCGACACGAGCGACGGCAACGGCTCCGGCGATCCGACCGAGACCGGAGACTCGGGAGGCTCCACCGACGATGGAGGACCCCCACCCGCCGATGTACCCGACATTCCCTACTGCGATGAGGTGGCTGGCTGGGAGACGGGCTGGTCGCAGCTGGAGCAGGACATCCTCACCCTGGTCAACGAGGTTCGCGGGCAAGGGGCCAACTGCGGCTCCCAAGGAAACTTCGGACCGGCC
>JAHZJA010001385.1 GCA_022601155.1 Deltaproteobacteria bacterium
CGGCGAACACCTCGCCCATGCCCCCGGCGCCGATCTTGCGCTCGATCGCATACCGGCCGATCTGGGTGGGCAGCAGCGCGGCCGCTTCGTCGGCGTCGTCCGTCAGCTGAGCGATGCCCTCGACGGCACGTGTCGTCTCTCCCGCCGTACTGTGGTCCACGACCCCATGGTATCGCCCGCGCGGCCTCGATCGGGGATCGATTTGGGTGACCACCACGAACGTGGGTGGTCTCGTGCGACGCCGACCTACAGGGTGTGCACATCATCGGGGGGTCGTGCCCCCCGATGACATCACGCGGTGGTGGGCGTCGTACCGTCGCGGACTACTTCATGAGCAGACGGCCGGGTGATCCGTCGCCACCTGCCATGTTCGCACCGTTCGGATCCGAGGGCACTGCACCCGCTCCCCCGCCGATGTCGAGGGTGCCCAAAGCGGTGTCGGTGGTAGGGGAGCTGAGTTCGATCGCTCCACCCGCTCCACCGCCGCCGCCACCGGGGCTCTCGGAGCAGACCTCATCGGAGCCTCCGTCTCCGCCGGAAGCATCGATGGTGCCGGTCCCGGTGATCGACACGGTGGCATGCACGGCGACCGCTCCTCCACCGCCGCCGCCGCCGGTGCCTTCGTCATCGCTCGATGCGAGCCCCTGGCCGATGAGGGAATCCTTCTCGACCCCGCCGCCGCCTCCACCCGCGCCTCCGATCAACGGGGGCAGGCTGGCGTGGGGGCCACCCCCTGCGCCGGGCATGCCGTTTTGATTGCCGAGGCCGGGGCTTCCGGGGCTGCTGTGCCCACCGCCGCCGCCTCCGGCCCCACCGAACGTGCCGTTGGTCACAGACGAGCTGACGCCGCCCCCGGCGAGCCCGCCGGGTCCGTCGCCAGGCTCACCGTCCTGGGTGCCGCTGCCGCCCATCCCCGCTCCGGCCCCGCCCGCGAATCCTCCGGGGCCGGGCAGGCCCCCCGGGCCCGCGTTCTCGCAGTTGATCCCTTGTGGGCTCCCGCCATCGGCTCCCGATACGTCCAGCAGCCCGGCAATGGTGACCGCGCCCTGCACCTCGATGGTGAGCCCGCTGCTGCCGACCACCGTGAGGCTGCCGCCGGGCGTGATCTCCAGCCCGGTGAGAAACCACGTGGAGGTGAGCAAGTTGTAGGTCGCCTGCGAGACCCCATCGAGCTCGCCCGTGTCGGTGTCGAAGACGTGGGCCATGTCGAGGGCCACCGAGGGCGCCGCCACGCAGGTGTTGCTGCAAAAGTCTCCGTCGTTGGTGTTGCCGTCGTCGCAGTCTTCCCCGGCGGCAGCGTTTGGGGTCTGGTCTCCGCACTCGACCGGAGTGCAATCGGCATCGCACCGCGCTGACTCACCGCGGTCGTCACAAGTCTCGCCCGCGGTGGCGTTGAGCGATCCATCGCCGCACTGGGCGGTCGTACAGTCGGCATTGCAGCGGGCAGACTCCGTGCCGTCGTCGCAGTCTTCGCCGGCCGCGGTGTTGATGAGGGTGTCTCCGCACTGTGCGGTGGTGCAGTCGGCATTGCAGGTCGCCGACTCTCCGCCGTCGTCGCAGTCTTCCCCGTCGTCGACGCGCCCGTTGCCGCACCCGGGCATCCCGGTCGTGGGCGGTGTGGCGGTGGTGTCGGACCCGGTGGTGCCCGAGGTGGGAATGACGGTGGGGTCGATGGGAGGGCCCCCACCGCTGCTGTCTGTGAAACCCTGACCCGAGTCGCTGGTCCCGGCCGGTGGACTGCCGTCGTCACCGGGGCATCCCGCAAGGCAGGCGAGGGAAGCAAGCAGCAAGGAACGTCGTACGGGCATGAGCAAGGTCTCCGGGAGGACGACCGGGTCGTCTCCTTCGCAAGGGGGCACCACGGCCGCGGGTGCCCCTGCAATGGTGACACATGCGGGCGACGGAACAGCCCACGACAGCGTGAGAGACCCGTATTTCCGTGGAGTCTTCGACCGACGACGGGTCGGCGTTGGACGTAGGGTCAACCCTCGGGCGGAGGCTTGCAGACCTCGCCGTCCTCGATCTGCGCATTGGTCCGGTAGGTGTTCAGCTCGGCCCAGCTGGGGGGCTCGAACGCGGGAATCGTCCCGTCTTCGCGGACGTTGGTCACATGGTAGGTGTGCTGGTTCCAGATTCGGCGCGCCTGAATCCAGCGATCCTCGGCGTCGCGGATCACCTGCACGGTGGGGGCGGTCTGCATGTCGTCCCAGTTGTTGCCCGAGACCACCACGATCTCCGCCGAGCCGTCGTTGTCGACATCGGCGACGACCGGATACTCGATGAGCGTCCGTGAGCTGCGGGGCACCGACAGCAGCACCGAGCCGGAGTCGTCGAACACGAACAGCGTGGCCTCGTCGGCGTACATGGCCTCCGCACCGCCGTCGCCCAGGAAGTCGAACGCCGTGCCCGCAGCCCAGCCGCTGCCGTCTTGCACGGGGGAGGTCCAGTTGACCAGCAGGTTGGGCTCGAAGACGCTGTAGCTGGCGGCCGAGCTCACCGCGAACTCCGAGACCTCGTCGCCATCGAAGTCGTGGACGGTGGCGGGGCGAAACCATGCGCCCAGGCCCGGCGGATCACCCGTGGGGCGCACGTCGATGTTCTTGATCGTCCCGTCGTGCTCGAGGATGGTGATCCCGTTGTCGTTGGTGATGATGATCTCGGGGTTGCCGTCACCGTCGAGCTCGGCCACCTGGGGGTAGCCCGGCGCGACGGCCAACTCCTCGTAGTAGAGGCTGCCGTCGTGGTGGTAAGCCGACTGCCCCAGCACCACCTCGAGGTCGCCGTCGCCGTCGAGGTCGGCGGCGAGGGTCGCGGTGGAGCGTTGGGCGATGAACCAACCGGTCTGGGCGGGAGCCTCGAACCGTACCGAGCCGTCTGCGTTCACGACCACGCCATCGGCGATGATCTCGGGGGACTGGTCGTTGTCCAGGTCGGCGATGGCGATGGCGCCGCCCTGATCGTGGTCCCACACGGGCTCGGTCTGCCACTTGAAGGTTCCATCGTGCTCGAACGCCGCGATCGCCAGGGGTCCGAGGATGCCGCCGACCCCCGCGACGATCTCGGGCAGCCCATCGCCGTCGATATCACCCACGGCCGGGGTCACCATGCCGCTGACGAACTGTCCGATGGTGAAGTGCTCGCCTCCGGTCGCGCCGTCGAGGACGTGCAGCACACCGTCTTCGGTGACCACCACGATGTCCGGGATATCGCAGGTGGTCGGGTTGCCGTCACCGTCGTCGTCGGTGAGGTTGATGACCAACGGGGTGACGATGGCCGAGCCTCCGTTCCACGACCACTGGACCTCGGGGTCGAAGGAGTCCGGCGGTGCTTCGGCGGTGCAGTCGCCGATCCCGTTCATCCCGTCGACCACCTCGCACG
>JAHZJA010001386.1 GCA_022601155.1 Deltaproteobacteria bacterium
GCGAGGGCTCGCCCAAGCTCATGTCGCACATCCCCCAGCACGCGCTAACCTTCAACGCGTACACCTCGTCGGACGAGACCCACTACATGCACACGGGCACGTCGGACGAGCTCGAGAATTACATGAAGTACACGGCCCTGCGGCTGGGCTACGTGTGCGGCGGTGTCTCCGAGAGCGAGTTCAACCGCGAGCGCGAGGTCGTGCGCAACGAGCACCGTTGGCGGGGGACCGGCCTGGGGCCCTACGTCTACTCCAAGCTGCTCGGTCTCGTGTTCCCCGAGGGCCATCCGTACAACCGCAGCCTCGTCGACATCGACCGCGATCTCGCGTCGATCACCCCCGAGGACACCTGCGACTTCATCCAAGATTTCTACACCGCGAGCCAGGCCAGCGTGGTCGTGGCGGGCGATGTCGATCCGTTGGCGGTGCTCGAGCTGGCCAACAAGTATCTCGAGCCTCTGCCCAAGAAGCCCCGCGCTCAGCGGGCGGTCGTGCCTCCCGTCACCTTCAAGAGCAAGGCCGAGGAGATCGTCGCTCCGGTCAAGAAGCCCACCGCGGTCATCCTGTTCAAGATGCCCAACCGGTTCTCGCCCGACTGGGCGGCCGCGCAGGCAGCCCGCGAGATGTTGTTCCTCGCCGTGGGCGTGCTGACCAACGTCAACGCCTACGGCTCCGTGGTCGAGGGTCTCGGTCCGATCGGCTTCGGAGGCAAGGACGCCCAGGTCTTCGGGATCTCCATCGAGACCAAGCGGCCCGGTCAGCTCGACCAGGGCATCGACGTGGTGCTCGACGCCATCTCCAAGGGCTTCGCGGCCGACCTCAGCGGTGAGGAATACGTCGAGTACCAGACGGCGCGGCAGAACGCCCGGCTTCAGGTCCTCGGCGGCATCTCCAGCATCTTCGCGCGGGCGGGTGCCTACGCCGACTATCTCGAGGAGAGCGAGGCGCCTGGCTTCTATGGTGCCGAGCTGGCCGCCATCGACAACCTCGCCGAGGAGCACGCCCACAAGGTTGGTCAGCGGATCTTCAATCGCGATCGAGCGATGGTCGTCAAGGTCATCCCCGACGGCAGCGTCACCGCGCCGACGGCCGAGCGCGCCGAGTTCGACTACGAGCCCGAGGCCGAAGAGAGCCTGGCTGTTCCGGACGACATCGATCCGGCCGAGGCTCATCGCCCACTACCGCTGCAGGAGATTGCACCGGCCGAGGCGCAGTACATCGAGTTCGAGCTCGACAACGGCATGCGGGCGGTGTTGGTGCAGTCGTCGCAGGTCCCGGTGATGGACATCCAGCTCATCGTGGGGGCAGGGACGGCCGACGCCGAGGGCCACCCCGAGCTCGCCCAGATGGCCACCCGGGCCTATGGCATCCGCGACGACCGTGAGGCTCGCAACCTCGCCAGCTTCTTCCAGGCGGCGGGCGGCAACTTCAGGTCTCAGGTGGGCTCGCAGTCCACCACCTTCCGCTCCCGCGGACTGGCGATCTACCTCGACTTCCTCATCGCGGGGGTGTCCGAGCGGGTGGTGCAGGCGCAGTACCGGACCGGCGCCCTCGACCGCTGGAAGATGGGCGTCTCCGATCAGCTCAAGAAGGCCAGCAACCGCCAGCGGATCGAGCGTCAGAACGCGTTCAACGTCGCGCTGTACGGCAAGGGCCACCCCCACGTCCGCGAGGTGATCGCGGACCGCAGCAAGCTCAAGGAGATCACGCTGCGCGACCTCGAGGCGTTCCGCAACGTGCACTTCCGCGGGGCCAACAGCGCGATCATCATCACCGGCGGCTTCGACATGAACCTGGCCACGCAGTACGTAGAGCGGTTCTTCGGCTCGCCTACGCTGCGCGATCGCAGGTCCACCTGGCAAGAGCCCCGGGGCACCCCTCCGCGGGCCGATGCACCCGAGCCCACCATCGGCGCCATTCGTCACATGACGGAGGCCGACTCGGAGAAGGTCCAGACCACGGTCACCATCGGCTTCCCGCTGGCCGAGGCCTACGGCGACGACCATGCGGCGTTGCTGGTGATGGCGAGCATGCTCAACTTCGAGGTCAGCGCCGTGCGCCAGAAGCTGGGGGCGAGCTACGGTGTCTATGCCCGCCTGTCGATCGACCGCCCGCGCATCGAGATCGGTGGCGCGCTCGACAGTGCCCGCGCTGGTGACGGCACCGCCGCGATCCTCGCTGCGATTCAGCGGGTGCGCGACGGTGAGGACTTCGATCGGCGCTTTGCGTTCGCGCGCCGCGAGGTGCTCAAGGGCATGATCAACGCTCAAGCCGACTCCGAGCTGCTCGCCGGTCGCCTTGCCGAGGCGGTTCGCAACGGTCGGTCCTACGACTACTTCCAGGAGCTGGCGCGAAAGGTCGCGACGCTGGAGCCTGCCGCGGTCCGCAAGCAAGTCGAGCGGGTGATGAAGCCGTCGCGCTCGGTGATGCTCGTGCAGGGCCCCCAATCGGGGATCGACGCGGTGCAAGAAGCCAACGGCATCACGGGGGCGACCAAGCTGCCCGACGTCATCCACGACAAGGAAGACTGAGCGGGCTGCTAGGCTCGAGGGCCCCGCGCGAGCTCGTGCGGGGCCTCGGTCGTTCGTCGAGGCGCGACGCGACCGATTGTGCCCCACGCGATGACCCGGGACGCATTCGTTGTCGTGGAGACTCTTGCGGTGCGGCCCAAGTTCATGCTGCAAAGTGGGGGCACCGTGCGTCGTCGCGCGCCGGGGCCGTGGTAGTTTGTTGGCGAGTTCGATGTCGAACGCCGAGACCATCAACCGCTATCGGTATCGCTTTCCGGCCGCGGAAGAGGCCAAGCACGCCCTCGCACGGATGTTCGGTCCCGAGGACGCGCTCACCCACTGGGAGGCTGCCTGTGACCTCGGAGGGGTCGTGCCGGACGATCCCGATCTCGGCCCCGACGACCTCCGTAGGGTGGCTGACGCCCTGATCTCGGGTGGTGGCCTGGCCAGCATCGTGGGACGGACGCTCACGATTCGGCTGGTGACGTACAGCTCGCTGGCAGCGACGGAGGCGGATCATGGGTGACTCGGTCGAGCGATTGTCGAGCGAAGAACTCGCGCGGTTGGGGGAAATCGCCCGCCTGGATCTCACGTCGGTGGAGCAGGACGAGGAGCTTCAGCGCATCGTGCAGCGTGCGGGCAAGGAGCTGGATTTGCCCATCGGCCTGGTCAGCATCGTGCTCGACGGGGCCCAGCACTTCGTGGCGCGCATGGGTCTGGGCGGCTGGCTGGAGGAAGCCAACGGCACACCCGGCGAGTGGGCATTTTGCCTCAACGCCGTCGAGACGAAGCGGCAGTTCGTGGTCGAGGATGCGCGCGAGCATCCCGTGGTCAAGGACAACCCCTTGGTCCACAACGATGGCGTGCGTTGCTACGCAGGCTCGCCGTTGATGACGGCATCGGGGCATGCGCTGGGCACTTTGTGTGTACTGGGCGCGGAGCCGCGGCAGTTCTCCGAAGAAGACCTGGCCAAGCTCGACGCGATGGCGGCCGAAGTGGTCGCCTATCTGGAGTCCCGCGTCGCGGCCCGCTGATCGAAGAGCAGCCGGCCCACGCCGCTTGCGTCACCGTCGACGGCGTCGCATCAGCCCGAGCCCCAAGCCCACCATCCACAGGCCAGTGGGGGCGGCGCATGACCGGTCACCGCGGCTGATGCAACCGATACACATGCACCTTGGAACGCCGTCGCCAGCTCATATCCAGCCGAAAGATCGACTCCAGCCGAAACCAAGGATTGTCGTCGACATCTTGGGTGGTGACCCAGCGCAGACCATGGTCAAGGGTGGCCAGCCGAGCCGCCAATTCGTTCATGAACGCGGTGGAGAAGGCGGTCGAGCAGCTGTAGACGACGGTTGCATCGCCGATCCGCGCGCGCATGAAGTCCGAGCACCGAAACCCGCATGCTCGTGTGCGCACGAGCCCCAGCTGTTGCACGCGTCGCAGCATGCCGACCGCCACGCGGTGTCGGCTACGCACCAGCTCGATGCCAAAACACCCGGCCATGGGGCGACTGACCGCCAGCTGTAGCACCACCTTGCCGAGCCCGCTGCCCAGGTCATAGAAGGTGTCGCGCTTGCCCAGAGCGAGGTGGGTCGCGAGCTTGTTGGTCGCGGCCGGGAGCAGCTCGCCGTACGTCGACGACGCACGCGTCGCGCTCACACGAGCCTCGTCGGCGTCGCTCACATCGTAGCCATGTTCCTGACGGTAGAGCCGACGGATCAGGCGGCGTGGATCGGGGCGGGGGCTCATCCAGCGGCGGGATCGTCAGGCACCGCGGTGCCGGCGACGGTCAACGTATAGTCGATCCCCTGGAGCTCGATCCACTCGCGGATGGGCCGCCGTCGATAGGCCGCGCGCGTGCCCAAGGGCGCGAGTTCTTTGTCGACGATGGCCAGTTGCTCGCGGGACTCGTCGTGCCGCTCGAGCTCCCACAAGGCCTGCAGCAGATGGAATCGCACATCGGCCAGGTCGAGCGGCTCCGCGCCCAGTGTGCCGAGCTTGTCGAGCGCATCGCGGAGCAACGGAATCGCCTGGGCGTGGCGGCCAGCGTAGAAGTGAGCACGGCCCTCGAAGGCGGTGAACACGACCTGGATGGGCAGGGGCAGGGGTTGTTCGGCGGTGAGGTCTCGTGCCCGGTCGAACGCGGCGAATGCCTCTTCGTCGCGTTGGGACAGCGCCAAGCTGAGCCCCTCGAAGATGAGACCCACGGCGGCCTGCGTGCTGTCGGAGCCGTAGAGGGTGTCGCGGAGCTTGCGGGAGCGTTGGGCGTAGGCCAGCGCAGTGGGGTAGTCCCGCCGCTCACGGGCGAGGTCGGACAGGCTCGCGGTGATGATGACGGCGTTGGCACTGGTGGGGATGCTCTCCAGCGCATCCATGTACAGCGCCTCGGCTTGCTCGAACCGCCCCTGTCGTTGGCGAGCCTGGGCCAGCGTGAGGGTGACGGCGGCGACGTTGGCATGCTCGGCACCGAGGGCCTTGCTCAAGATCGCGATCGCCCGCTGGGCATTGTCGGCGGACTTGGCATAGTCGCCGTGGCGGAGCCAAGAGTTGGCGAGCCGACTGCGCATCAAGCCCACGTTGGGGTGCTCGGCCCCAAAGGCGTGCTCACCCAGCTGCACCGCCTCTTGGGTGGCGGCCAGTGCTTCGTCGAAGCGCCCGGCCCGGATCAGCACGTCACCGATGTTGGAGCGCGCGCGGGCCAACGAAGGATGGCCCTCGCCGAACGTGCTGCGGCGCAGCTCCATGCTGCCTTCGAAGGCCTCGAGGGCGGCATCGATGTGTCCGAGGTTGAGCTCGAGGTTGCCCACCGCGGTGAGGCGCTCGGCCTCGAGCGTGGGCTCGTTGCCGAGCCGGTCGATGGCGGCCTTGGCGTGGCGGTTCCAGTCGAGTGCCTCGTCGTAGCGTCCTCGCAGGGCGCCGAGCACATCGACCAGATCGGTGGCCGCGGTGGCGGCGACGGCATCGTGACCCAGCGAGGTCGCCAGGAGTGCAGCGTCGTTGAGCAACCTCTGGGCGGTCTCGGGCTCGCCGAGGCCCTTGTGCAGCAGGCCGCGCACCAGCAAGGCCTCCGCACGCAGAGCGGGCAGCTCCAGGGCGTCAGCCCGATCCTGCGCGGGCTCGGCCAGGGCGAGCCCGTCTCGGTAGCGGGCCACCTTGCCGAGCGACTCGGCCTTGAGCAGGTCGCGACGGATCTGGTCGGCGGCGGTCTTGTCGGTGTTCCCCTCCGAGACCAGCGGACCCGGGTCCTCGCAGCCTGCGATCGGGCGCAGCTCCGTGACGGCGGCGATCGCCTTGGAGACGGCTTGGCCCTCGGCGCTGCTGAGCACATCGACGAGGCCGCCGAGTTCGTCACGCCGTACCGACAGGCATGCCATCTGACGGTCGAGGGCACCGCTCTGTGCGTCGGGCCGATGGATGGACTCGCACGTTCGTTCGTAGGCGTCGCCCCACTGCGTGGCGTAGCCGTCGAGGTGCGACTCGATGCGTGACCACGTGGTCCCGGCGTAGTCGAGGCCGCTGCTGGTGAGGGCGTGCCGCAAACGGCCGCGGCGCTCGTCATCCCAGACGCTGGCCAGCCGCTGCTGGGCAGGGGGACACGCCGCCGCCTGCTGCGTGTCGTCCTGCATTGCCCACACGGTGACGGCAGCGGTGCCCACGAGACCGAACGCGAGCCCAGCCACGAGGGTGCGGGACCGTCGGGGGTTGGCCGCGTGCTCGAGGGCGGTGAGCATGGCCGCCATGCTCGGATAGCGGTCGGCGCGGTTGGGGTTGAGCCCTCGCCGCAGGACCGAGCCCATCGCCCGAGGCACACCGCGTGTTCGGGGCACGCGAATACGGTGGTTCTCCTTGGCGAGCAGGAGGTCGCGGACGGTGCTCGAGGAGAACGGGCGTCGGCCGAACAGTCCCTCGTACAGCGACAAGCTGAACGCGTACTGATCGCTGCGCGCGTCGGCGGTGCGGCCGAGGTGCTGCTCCGGCGCCATGTAGGCGGGGGTACCCAGGGCCACGCCGGTCTCGGTGAGCGAGCCTGGTGAGGGCCCCGACTGGTGCGAGACCCCCGAGTTGTTGGCCACCGAAGCGCGACGCGTGTCGGCCGCGTCGGACAAGCACGCCAGGCCGAAGTCGACGACGCGAGGCCGACCATCCGCTCCGACCAACACGTTGCCGGGCTTGAAGTCGCGATGGACCAGCCCGCGGTCGTGGGCGGCGGCCAGGCCCCGTCCGGCCGCGATGAACTGGTCCAGCACGTCCCGCCACGGTCGCTCTCGCTCATCGAGCCACTGCCGCAGATCGACGCCAGGCACGAACTCCATGCTGATGTAGATGGCGTTCGAGCCTTCCTCGGTGCCGACGTCGTAGACCTGCACGACGTTGGGGTGCGACACGTCGGCCAATGCCCGTGCCTCCTGTCGCAGCCGGGTGCGGGCTGCCGTGGCTCGTGCCGTGTGCTGGTGCAGCAGCTTGATCGCGACGTCGCGCGACAGCTCGGGATCGTGGGCTCGGTACACCACGCCCATGCCCCCCGCACCCAGACGCTCGGTGATCTGGTAGCGGCCCAGCGCCGTGGGCTCGGGGCGGGCGGAGAACAGCTGGCTCTCCACCATCGCCAGCATGTGGTCGTCGGTCGGCGGCTGCGGTCCGCCGTCGACCTCACGCAGCGCGTGGTCGAGCGTGTCGACGTCGCGATCCTGCTGCTGTGGCGCGTCTTGCGACATGCGTTCTATAGAGACTCTACACGCCCGCTGCGGCTATTTGGGTCTCGTCGAGGGGGCCGCCATGGGCCGATCGAAGAAAGATCGCACCGCCTTCACCCGAAGGGGTCGCGCGCGACTCTGGGAGGAGGGGGGAATCCCTTCCACGCGACGAGCGTCGGTGAGGTCACGGCTTGGTCTCGGCCGAGCTGTGATCGTGGATGATCCCCCATGCGCCCTGCTGGCGAGCGAACACCAGCGAGAACACCCCGGTGGATGCTTGCGGTGTGTCCGTGAGGATGAAGCGGCCCATCACGACGGCCCCATCTCCACCCACCGACTGGATCTCGAAGTCGGTGAGATCCAGCTGGCCCATCGCGTCGCCCTCGACGTACTTGGCCTCGTAGGCGGCGAGCGTTGCGTCCCAGCCCCGACGGATCTTGGCACTCGAGGTGAACACCGTGTCAGGGCCTTGGTGGTAGCCCTCCATGAAGCCCCGGATGTCGCCGCGGTTCCACGCCGCCTCTTGCCGCTCGAGCACGTCTTTGATCGCGGTCTCGTCCTCGGTGGTGATGTGGTCGGAGCGGCAGCCGACCAGTAGGTTCAGCAGGAACAGGCAGGAGGTCGTGCGAGGCATGACGGTCCCTCATCCTCGCATGTGAACAAAGGCCAACCCAAACCCGCAGCGTGTGGATAGGGGCTCGGGAATCAACCGGTGGAGTTCGGGGTACGGGACGGCCCACCCCCGGCGTCGCGACGACCAATTCGGCCAGCAAGCGGCTCCAATCGCCCCGTTTCGAAACATACCCCTGTTCCCGAGTGTCGAGCCCACCAGCGCCATGAAGCGTTCTCTCGCAAAAATCGCCGCCCTGTTGGCCGTGCTCGCCACGGGGGCGGCCGTCGCGGTCCTGGGTTGGCCCGATGAGTCGGGGTCGGCTCCGCGTACCGCGGCTGCATCCGCTGGCGAGGGGACCGAGCCCGAAGCTCCCACGCCCGTCACCACGGTGCCGGTCCGCCAGGGCGAGATCGCAACCTACCTCAGCGCAACGGCCAACCTGGTCGCCGAGGACAGCATCTCGGTGGTCGCAGAGGTGGCCGGTCGGGTCGAGCGGGTGCTGCTGGCCGAGGGCGAGGCCGTGAAGTCCGGTGCCCTCGTGGTCGCCCTCGACGATCGGGAGGCCACGCTGGGCCTGTCCACGGCCCGCATCCAGGTTCGGCAGGCCCGTGCCACCAAGCAGCGGGTCGAGGCCCTGGGCCAGTTGGTCAGCGAGGAAGAGCGAGAGAAATCCCGGACCGACCACGACGTGGCGGCCCAGGCGGTGGTCGATGCCCGCTTCCGCGTGGCACAAACCAGGATTCGGGCCCCCCGGAGCGGCAAGGTCACCCGGCGCGATGTCGCGGTGGGTCAGTATGTACGCGCGGGCGACCCCGTCCTGGAGATCACCGATTTCTCCACCCTGGTGGCGCGGATCTTCGTCCCCGAGCGCGATGCTCTGGCTCTGGCCCCCGGGCGCTCGGTCGAGTTCGCTCTGCAGGCCGCGCCCGGCGTGAAGTTCGAGGGGACGGTCCGTGATGTCGCGTCGGTGGTCGACGCCAGCAGCGGTACGGTCAAGGTGACGATCGAGGTCACCGACGCTCCGCCGCAGGTGCGCTCGGGTAGCTTCGTCTCCGTCCGCATGGTCCGTGAACACCACGACCAGGCGCTGTGGCTGCCCCGCGAAGCGGTGACCCGCGGTCCTCGGGCGTCGCATGTCTTCGTCGTCGATGGCGAGACGGTGACGCGACGCGAGGTCGAGCTGGGCGCACAAGATGGTCCGCGCCTGCACATCGTGTCTGGGCTGACGCAGGGTGAGGTCGTCGTGCTGGCGGGCCACGGCAAGCTCGCCGATGGTGCTGCCGTCCAAGTGCGCTCCGAAGACTGAGAGCCAGGCTCATGCGCATCGTCGAACTCTCCCTGCGCCGTCGGGTGACGGTGGCCATGGGCGCCGTTGCGCTGGTGCTGTTTGGGCTGGTCGCCTTCTCCCGGCTGCAGGTCAGCCTGCTGCCCGAGCTCACCTACCCCAGCATCACCATCGAGACTCGACTGCCGGGCGCGGCTCCCATCGCGGTCGAGCAGCTCATCACCCGCCCCATCGAGGAGCGCATCGGGGTGGTCTCTGGGGCGCGCCGTGTGGCCTCGGTGTCACGGCCGGGGCTGTCGCTGGTCACGGTGGAGTTCAGCTGGGATCGCGACATGGACTTCGCCGCGATCGACGTCCGGGAAAAACTCGACCGACTTCGGCTACCCGATGGCGCGGAGGCCCCCGTGCTGGAGCGCTTCGATCCGGCGGCCGACCCGGTGATGCGGCTGTTCGTGACCGGGTCGTCCGACCTCCACGCGCTGCGGGAGACCGCCGAGCAGGTGGTGGAGAAGGACCTCGAGTCCACCCTCGGCGTGGCCGCCATCGACGTCGAGGGGGGCTACCAAGACGAGATCGAGATCGTCGTCGATCCTGGTCGGTTGTCGCTCACCGGGTTGAGCGTGGCCGAGGTGGGCACGGCGTTGGCCAAGGCCAACGTCGATCAAGCGGGTGGGAGCCTGTTCGAGCGGGAGGCGCGGTACCTGGTCCGCGCTCACAACCGCTTTGCCGACGTCGAAGATGTCAGTCGCACGGTGCTGACGTATCGCGAAGGCCGGCAGGTCACCATCGCCGACGTCGCCGACGTCCATCGCACCCATCGGCAGCGCGAGACGATCACCCGGCTGGCTGGGGCCGAGGCCGTTCAGCTGTCGGTGTTCAAGGAGGGCGATGCCAACACCACCGCGGTGGCACAGGTCATCGCCGAGCGGCTCGAGCAGGTGCGGGAGCGGCTGCCCGCCGGGGTCGAGGTGGTGATCGCCAGCGACCAGTCCTCGTTCATCCGCGACGCCGTCGACGAGGTCCTCGGAAGCGCGTTGTGGGGTGGGGTCTTTGCGGTGCTCGTCCTGCTGATGTTCCTCCGCGACGTACGCAGCACGATCATCATTTCTACCGCCATCCCCGTCTCGGTGGTGGCGACGTTCTTCCTCATGTACCGCACGGGCACCACGCTCAACGTGATGTCACTGGGGGGGCTCGCGCTCGGGGTGGGGATGTTGGTCGACAACGCCATCGTGGTGCTGGAGTCGATCCATCGGCATCGAGAGGCGGGCGCGTCCATCATCACGGCGGCACGAGAGGGGGCCTCCGAGGTCGGCCAGGCGGTGGTGGCCTCCACGCTCACCACGGTCGCCGTGTTCTTGCCCGTGGTGTTCCTCGACGGTGTCGCCGCCCAGCTGTTCCGCGACATGGCGGTGACGGTGTGCTTCTCGCTGCTGGCATCGCTGGTCGTGTCGCTCACCATGATTCCGATGCTCACGGTCAGCCTCGCGGAGGCGGGGCCCACGGTGGAGCGCGGGGGCTGGGTGCTGCGGGTGTTGGCATTCCCCGTGCGGGTGTTGCGGCTCGCGGTGGCGGCCGTCGTCGATGCGGTGACGTTCCTGGCGCGTCCGCTGGTGTTCGGCTTCGAGATGGTGCTGGCGGCCGGTACCCGGCGATATCCCGGGCTGCTTCGCAGCGGGGTGCGACGTCCGTTCGTGGTGATGGGCATCGCCGCGGTCATGTTTGGAGGCACGGCGGCGCTGGTTCCCCGGCTGGGTCTCGACCTGCTGCCATCGCTCAGCCAAGGCGAGTTCTCCTACCGGGTCGAGCTGGACGAGGGCACCCCGCTGCCGATCACCGATGCGCTGGTGACCGAGGCTTCGGCCGTGCTCGACGAGGATCCCCGGGTCTTGCGGGTGGCGAGCACCGTGGGGCGCGGGGCACTGGGCCGGGCGGCGTCGGCCGAGGGCTCGCACACGGGTTCGATCGTCGTGAAGATGGTGCCGGGCACCACCGCCGCACAAGAGGCCGTGGTGATCGAGCGGCTGGGGGCCGCGCTCGACCAGCCCGCCGTGCGTCGCTTCGCGCTCGAGCGGCCCACGCTGTTCAGCCTCAGCCGTCCCATCGAGATCGAGCTTCGTGGTGACGACCCCGCCGTGGTGGGGGCTGCGAGCGAGCGCATCCGCGACCGGCTGGCTGCAGTCGGGGGGGTGGTGGAGGCTCGTGCCTCGGCCGACGCGGGGCATCCCGAGGTCGCCGTTCGCTTCGACCGCGAGCGCTTGTCGGCGCGTGGGCTCGACGTGGCCGCCGTCGCCGAGACCATGCGTCAACAGCTGCAAGGGCAGGTCTCGACGGCGCTGCGCGAGGGCTCGATCGATGTCGATATCCGGGTCCGCGCGGTGCCGCGGGACGGCGCCGAGGTGGCCGACATCGAGACGATGGTGGTCGGCCGGGCGGGCGATCGACCCATCAGGCTGGCCGATGTGACGACCATCGAGCGGGGTCGCGGACCGGCCGAGATCCATCGTCGGGCGCAGACCCGCGTGGTGGTGGTGTCCGCGAACATCCGCGATCGCGACATGGGGGCCGTGGCCGCGGAGGTCGAGGCGGCCATCGAGGCGCTGTCGCTGCCCGCCGAGGTGCGGGTACAGATGAGCGGCCAGCAGCCCGAGATGTCGGCCGCTCTCGAGGCGCTGCTCATGGCGATGGCGCTGGCCGGGTTCCTCGTCTACCTGGTGATGGCGGCGCAGTTCGAGTCGCTCGTCCACCCCTTCGTCGTCATCCTGACGTTGCCGTTGGCCTTCATCGGGGTGGTTGTCGCGCTGTTCCTGACCGGCAGTAGCGTCAGCGTGATCTCGATGATCGGGATGGTGATGCTGGCCGGGATCGTGGTCAACAACGCCATCGTGTTGGTCGACGCGATCAACCGACGTCGGCGGTCGGGGCAGCCGATGCTCGATGCCATCGTGGCGGCGGGCCAGGCACGCCTTCGGCCGATCTTGATGACCTCGGCCACCACCGTGCTGGGGCTGCTGCCGATGGCTCTGGCGACGGGGTCGGGCGCCGAGCTTCGACAGGCGCTGGCGCTGTCGGTCATCGGAGGCCTGGCGGTGGCCACCGTCCTGACGCTGGTCGTCATCCCCGCGGTGTACTCGGTGCTCGGTCAGGGCGCGCTGCGGCCGATCAACGAGCCGCTCCCGCCATCGCCCGGCCCGGTGGGGGGGGCCGTGCCGCCGCTCGGAGGCATGGCCGTCTCGATGGACGGGCCGTCGGTATCGCCCGGTCAGCAGGTGGGTGAGCCGCAGTCATCGGCGGCGTCGGAGACGGTGGTCGCTGCATTGGGCGAGCAAGCATCGCCCGGTCAGCGGGTGGGTGAGCCGCAGTCATCGGCGGCGTCCAAGACGGTAGTCGCTGCGTCGGGTGAGCGGCCATCGCCAGCATCGACCGGTCAGCGGGTGGGTGAGCCGCAGTCATCGGCGTCGTCCGAGACGGTGGTCGCTGCATTGGGCGAGCCGCCATCACCCGCGTCGCCGAGCGAGCTCGCGGATGAACCACAGTCGTCTTCGCCGCCCGAGGGCTCGCCATGAGCCTGGTGCGCCTGGCGATCACGCGGCCCGTCACCGCGCTGGTGATGCTCGTGGTGCTGATGGTCCTGGGGGCCATCGCCATCCAGCGCGTACCGCTGGCGTTCCTGCCCGAGGTCGACGTCCCGATCATCGTGATCCAGGTACCGCACCCGGACCGAAGCCCTCGCCAGGTCGAGCGAGAGGTGGTCGAGCCGATCGAGGATGCGCTGTCGACGTTGTCGGGGATCAAGTCGCTGCGGTCCACGGCCACCGCCGACGGAGCCTCGTTCGTGCTGGAGTTCGAGTGGGGTGAGTCGCTCGACGTCATCCGCATGCAGGTCACCGAGAAGGTCAAGGGCGTGCGCGGTCGGCTGCCGGAGCAGGCGCGTCGGATGACCGTCGAGTCGTTCAACACGGCCGATATCCCCGTGGTGGAGGCCCGGATCTCCGCCGAGGGCGTCGACCTGTCAGCCAGCTACCCGCTGCTCGAGACCCACGTGCTCGATCCGCTGCGCAGAATTCCAGGCGTGGCCCGGGTGCAGATCGACGGGGTCAAGCCACGTCAGGTCTATGTCGACCTCATCGCCGACCGGATCCTCAGCCATGGTGTCGAAGTCGGAGCGCTGGTGCAGCGTCTCCAGGCGGCGTCGGCCGAGGCCGTGCTCGGCGAGGTGGGCGAGGGCGGGCAACGCCTCACCGTGCGCGGCGAGGGCAGCTTCGACTCGCTCGAGGGCCTGGGCGAGCTCCCGGTAGGCATCGGCGACCTGCGGCTGTCCGACATCGCCGAGATTTCCTACGTGGAGCCGCCGATCGGCTATGGCCGACACCTCGGGCGCGAAGATGCGATTGGGCTGTCGGTCTACAAGGACTCCACCGCCAACACCGTCGATGTCGTCGACGCGGTTCGGGCCACCATCGAGGGAGAGATCGACACCGACCCCATGCTCAACGGCGTGCGGCTGTTCGTGTGGGAGGATCAGGCCGAGCACATCCGTGCGGGCATCCAAGGGCTGCAGCGGGCCGGGCTCATCGGTGCGTTGATGGCCGTGCTGTGCCTGTATGCGTTCTTGCGGCGGATGGACTCCACCCTCATCGTCGCGCTGTCCATTCCGTTCTCGGTGGTGGTGGCCTGCGGGGCGCTGTTCTTCCTGGGCAAGACCCTCAACCTGCTGTCGATGATGGGGTTGATGCTCGGGGTCGGCATGTTGGTCGACAATGCGATCGTCGTGCTCGAGTCGATCGATCGCAAGCGCGACGAAGAACCCGACATTCGCCGCGCGGCTCGTCTGGGCGCAGGCCAGGTCACGGGGGCGGTCACCGTGGCCACCGCGACCACGCTCATCGTCTTCTTGCCGCTGGTCCTGGGGGGGGCCTCGGAGCTGACGGTCTGGCTCAAGGAGGTAGGGGTCACCATCTCGCTGGCGCTGGGCTGCTCGCTGCTGTCTTCGCTCACCCTCATTCCGCTGATGTCGACCAAGCTGCTGCGCGCGCGCACCAAGGTCGAGCCACGGCAAGTCTCTCGGGTAGAGCGTGCCTACGGTGCGGTGCTGGCCTGGACGTTTCGACACCCATGGTGGGGCACGTTGGGGTTGGTGCTGTCGCTGGTGGTGGGCGTGTTCCCGCTGGTGGCCGAGCAAGTGCAGATGCAGCCGTTCTCTGGGCAGGTCAACGAGCGGCTGTCCATCGACTACGAGTTCACCGACTTTCACTACAAGTCCGAGGCCGAGCGCACCGTCTCGAAGGTAGAAGCCTATCTCGACGAGCATCGCGAAGAGTTCGGGATCTCGGAGATCTACTCGTACTTCGCCGAGAACCAGGCGGGCACCACCATCGTGCTCGAGCGCGCCGACCTCGATGACGAGGGGGTCAAGGCCCTGCGGGCCCGTATCCGAGAGGGGCTGCCAACCCTCGTGGGGGCCAAGGCCAAGTTCTTCGAGCAGGCCGACGCGGGGGGCAGCAGCACCTACTTCTCCGTCCAGCTGTATGGCCGTGAGTCCGACGCGCTCGAGCCCATCGCCGAGCAGGTCAAGGCGCTGCTCGGCGAGTTCGATGGCGCGCAAGACATCTCCACCTCGTTCCAGCACGGGCGCGACGAGATCGAGGTGGCCGTGGATCGCGAGCGGGCTCAGCGGCGAGGCATCACCGCCGAGGACGCGGCGCAGACGTTTGGCTTCACGCTGGGTGGCCTGCCGCTGCCTCGGTTCCGCGATGGTCAGCGCGAGGTCGATACCTGGCTCGCCCTGCGCATCGAAGACCGCGCTGGCCTGGAAGATCTGCGCTCGATCACCTTCCCGGTGCCCGACGGCCTGCCGGTCCGCTTGGGGGACATCTCGCAGTTTCGCACCGTCAAGACGCCCATGAGCATCGAGCGGGAGAACCGCCGAACCAATGCGTCGGTGCGGGCGACCTACGAGGGCGACGACTGGATGGAGGTGCGCGAGAAGATCGAGGCGCGCCTCAACGAGATGGAGTTCCCCAACGGCTACGACTGGTCCTGGGATCGGTGGACGCTCGAGCGCGATTCTCAGGGCGAGGAGATGGGGGTGAACTTCTTGCTGGCGTTGGCGCTGGTCTACCTGGTCTTGGCCGCGCAGTTCGAGTCGCTCACGCAGCCACTGGCCATCGTGCTGTCGATCTTGTTCGCGTTGCCAGGCGCGGCGTGGATGCTGATGGTGACCGGGACGCCCCTCAACCTCATGGCGCAGATCGGGCTGCTGATCTTGATGGGGGTGGTGGTCAACAACGGTGTGGTGTTGCTCGATCGCACCAATCAGCTTCGAGCGCAGGGGCACCCCGCCCGGGATGCGTTCGTGATGGCCGGCCGTGACCGCCTGCGGCCAATCGTGATGACCGCGACGACCACGATCTTGGGGCTGGTCCCGCTGGCCATCGGCGGCTCTGCCGTCGGCGGGCTGTTCTACTTTCCTCTCGCCCGTGCGGTGATGGGGGGATTGCTGTCAGGGGCGCTACTAACCTTGCTCGCGTTGCCGCTGCTGACGACGGGGCTCGAAGGCCTGGCCGGCGTTGCCCGCCGTTGGTGGCGCACCTCTGCGTAGCGAGCGTTCGCGGTACCGCACGTTGTCGCACCCCGGACCCGGCCGCGATCGGTCCTCCGGTCGGAAGCTGTTACCCTGCGTGCGATGCCTGGTGCGCTGCTGTGGTGCTTGAGCCTGACGGCCTTCGCTTCTCCGAGCGTGGTCATGGCTCCAAGTACGGTGTCCGCACCGGGGTCGAACGACGAACGGCCACATCGACGAAGCCGCGACGAGCAACGCGGTGCGCCCTCGGTAACGATGGGGGCAGGCTCGACGGCACTGGCCATGATCGCGTTGCTGATCGCGATCGTGGGTCGGTCGGCACGGCGTGCTCGCACGGCTCGAGCCTCCGCGGAGTGAGTCGATTCCGGCGCGCGATTGTAAATGTTTTGTTGGGGCGTTTTGCCCTCGTGCTCCTCGATCTCGAAACACGGCGTACAAACCTCGTTTGCCAACTCGTGCTTCGAGTCACATCTTGGGCCGTTTGACGCTGCTCCACGGGGCTCCATAACTTTGGTGAGATGGTCGCCCCAAGATGGGCAACAACGACGAGGTAGGACGCAATGGAAATCATGAGCATTGGCCCGGTCGCGGGTGGACCCGAGCAGCTCGACAAAGAGATGAGGAGCGTTGCCAGCCGTCTCCCCGGCGACAAGCTGGCCATCCTCTACCTCCCGGAGGACGTCAACCACATCGCGTATCTACGCGCGGCCCAGGAAGGGCTCGGCGGGCCCGTCGTGGGCGCAACGACGGGCGGCGCTGCGTTCACCGAGCGTGGGGTAACCCGTGATCAGCCCGTTGCCGCCGTCATCGGTGGCGCTGGTGTCGACTTCAAGGTCGGCGTGGCGATGGGTCTCGATACCAACCCCGTTGCGAACATCGCCGCAGGGGTTCGCCCCATTGTCGAAGCGGCGCGCGGATACGCCAACCGCAATCATGCACTGATCACCCTGGCCGATCCGTTCGCGTGCGATGGCGAGTCGCTGCTATCGGCGGTGGCCGACGCCGTGCCGCCCCACTGGCGATTGTTCGGGGGAACCGCAGGCGACGGCTGGAATTTTTCGGGCGTCAAGCTATTCGCCCAAGGTGAGGTATTCGACAACGCTGCGGTGATGATCGGGCTATTTTCCGACGCGGCGCCATCGCTGGCCACCCGACACGGATGGTGTGCAGCCGAGGGCAGCGAGGAACTCACCGTCACCAGGATGGAGGGCAACCGGCTCATCACCCTCAACGACCAGCCCGCCGCCGCTGTCTATTCGGGCGAGCTCACCCGGCTGGGCCTGATGTCCAGCGATGACGAGCCGATGTCCGCAATGGCCAAGCACGAGCTGGGGGCCAAGACGGTGTTCGGCAACGAGCTCAAGATTCGTGCGCCGCTGGGGGTGGACGACGACGGCTCCGTCCGCCTGGCGAGCTCACTGCCCGTGGGTACGCTGGTGCGCGTGGTGACGGCCGATCCCGATCGCCTCATCGGTGCTGCGACGGAGCTGTCCCGCAGGGCGCTGCACCCGTTTCAGGGGGCGGCCGTCCGCGGTGCCTTGGTGTTCGACTGTGCGGCGCGCCTGCAGCTGCTGGGGGACCGCTACGACGAGCAGGTCGCGGCGTTCATGGGAGGTCGCAACTTCCCCATGGTGGGCATGGCCTGCTACGGAGAGATCGCGCGGTTCGGTGGGAGCATCGAAGGCTTCCACAACACCACCGCCGTGATGGCGGCCTGGTAGTCGCAGCGCATCCTCCCCTCACGGGTGGGATCGCAACGACGTGTGGAACAACCTTTGGGGGGTGGAGGCGGGCTGCTAGAATCGGGTGTGCCCGTCGAGCCCTCTACGCCGCCACCGACGACACCCTCCAGCCTGGGGGCAGTGTTTGGCGGGGGTACACGGGTTCACGTCGACACCAAGCTTCCCTCGCACTTCTTGAGTCGCGTGGGGCTGGGCGACAACAGACTGCCGCGACGGGTGGAGCTGTCGTTCTTGCCGCACGGCCTCACCCCCAGCCCTCACGACGCGCGGCTGATGGTGTTGTTCGAGAAGCATGGCCCCGGCGGCTGTGTGGTCGACTTGGTGGACGGCCGGGTGGTGCACACGCTGACGGCCGGGCCGGGCCGGGAGTTTTACGGGCACGGCGTGTTCTCGAAGGACGGCAGCCTGCTGTTTTGCACCGAGACCGTGGTGGGGGACGGCTTTCGGGGGGTCATCGCCGTGCGAGACGGCAAGGACTTCTCCGACCGTGGCGAGTTTCCTTCGTTCGGGGTCGCACCGCACGACTGCATGCTCGACCCGTCGGGCGATGTGTTGGTGGTGGCCAATGGGGGGTCGCCGGTCGGGAGTGACCGGCCCGCGCCCAATGTGGCCTACGTCGATGTCGCCACGCAGACGTTGCTCGACGCCGTCGAGCCGAGCAACCCGCGGATCAACACCGGGCACATCGCCATGACGGCGGCCGGCGAGATCGCTGTCGTCTCTGCGCCGCGGGCAGGGTTGCAGGCTGACACGTGCATCGGTGGCGTGAGCGTCCGAGGCCGCGGTGGGGCGCTGCAGACGATCACGAGCCCGAGTGAGGTCGTCGATGCTCTGGTGGGAGAGACCCTGAGCGTGGCGATTCACGAGCCCACGCGGACGGTGGCGGCCACCACCCCGCTGGCCCACTACCTGACGTTCTGGGATCTCGACTCGGGCGCGCTCAAGGGGTCGCTGCGGGTGCCCAATCCACGGGGCGTGGCCGTGACGCTGGCCGAGGATGCGTTCATCGTCAACTACGGCAACCCGCCCAAGGCCGCCCACGTGGACGTGAAGACGCTGCGACCGATGAACGAGGGCGAGGCCCGCCACGGTGTGGCCTCCGCATGCACGGGGTCGCACATCCTGGTGGCGGACCTACCCGGGTGGGGCGAGTAGTGGCGCTCAGCCGGGCTCGAGCACGAACGGGTAGGTGATCCGGACGTTTTGGCCCTCGGGCGACTTGGGGAACTTCCAGCGGGCCACGGCCTCGGCGATGCACTCGGACACCTCGGTGTCACCCAGGGTGGAGGAGGCCACCGTGGAGTTGCCGACCTCGCCGTTGCCCTCGATGATGAAGGACACCATGACGCGACCGCCAAGATCCGGATCGCGCGTCAGCCCTTGGTTGTAGCAGTAGCGAACCTCGTTGACGTGGGCTCGCACGATGCGGCGGATGATCTTCTTGTCCAGCCCACCCTCGATCGTGGCGCTGGGGCTGGGGGGGTCCGCATCGAGCTGGACCGAGGGGATGCGGGGGGGCGTGACTTCCACCGCCGAGTCGCAGGCGGGCTCGCTGGGAGGCGGAGTCGGGGGCGCAACGGCGACGACTGAGGGTGCTGGCGTCTCGCACGTACAGGTGACGGCCGTCGGCTCGCTGGCGCCAGAACCCGCCATGGCCGTCGCGGTGAGTGTCGCAACGGTGGTCGCCATTGCGGTCGCGGCCATGAACAACCAAACAGAACGGCGGGAAGCGGTTCCCTCGTCGGAATGCGTCGGCATCGTCTCGGTCTTCCTTTCCGCCCGCATTGCGCGGCGGCAGTAGCTAGGAAACGCCAGAGCCCGGGA
The DNA here is from genome assembly GCA_022601155.1 of Deltaproteobacteria bacterium. Taxonomy (GTDB): domain Bacteria; phylum Myxococcota_A; class Polyangia; order Nannocystales; family Nannocystaceae; genus Paraliomyxa. The sequence goes on from JAHZJA010001386.1 coordinate 19,252, forward strand.
AGGTTCGCGGGCCGGGCCACAATCCGGAGGAAAACTCGGACCCGTGGTGATGTCCGGCGTGGGGTGGCTCGTGGTGGGCCGCTGCTGGACGTTTCTGGGCAGTGACGCCGCGGGCGGGCGATCTGCCGAGCCGCATGCGCCGCGGTCGGCCACGACGACGTCGATCGGTCTGTCGAGCGGGTGCCCCCCCTCATGTAGGGTCGGACCGCGTCCCGCGGGGTGAGGCTTGCTTCCCGACGCGTGCGTGTGGGACGAGGCTCGGGCGACTAGACGATGCGAATGCCGTGCTCCGAGCGGAGCTGATGGAGCGGTCGGTCCAGCTGGCTCTCCCACCCCCACAGCGCCCACTTGCGCTTCATCTGCCGGCTTCGCCACAGGACCGTGAACACTCGCGGCAACGCGCGGAGCACCGCAGATGTCGTCCGCCAAAAACCGAGCTCGCGAAGGAAGTCGCGGAAGAACTGCTTTTGCCCGTCGCTGTTGAGGTACGACATCAGCTCCCGCCAGCGAGCGTCGGTACCGCACAGTGTCCATGTGTCGGCCAACGTCTCGTCCCCCAACGAGGTGTCTAGACCAAACAGCACATGGCAAGCATCGTGCGCGGCGAAGAACCGACCCAGTTCACCCAGGCTTTCGTCCTTGGCCAGTTGCTCGGAGTCGAACAGGTTGGGGTTGGCCGCGTGGTACTCGGCCAGTGCTTCACGCAGGGTCTGCGTGGAGTCTTGGTCTTGGTAGCGACAGCGGGGGGTGGTGATGGCCCGACTCGGGGCCTGGACGATGTCCATCGAAACGACTCCTGAGGTCGGTGCATTGGGAAAACCGACCGCCTGGTCTAATAATTAGACCAGGCGGTCTGAGTTCAAGCCGAGATTCAGAGAACCTCCTCCAGCGGGCTGTGGAAGGCGGTTCGTTGGGATCGGTGGCGACGATGACTCGGCGGTGCGACGAGCTGCGCATCGTTCGCGAAGCGTGGCCGACGGGGTTGCGCGACGGTGTGAGCTCCCGACCCCGGCAGGGGCTGGTACGTCCGTTGCACATCACTGCGAACGTGTCGGTCACGTTGCCCCGAATCCACCTTCTCGCCCTCGTGTCGACCATGGCGCTGTGCGCTTGTGACATGGAGGCCGACGCCATCACTGGCCTGGACGACCAAAGCGGGCCGCGACCGGGGACTGCGTTGTGGACGGACGGGCCCACCGCCTCCGAGGCGCCGGCAGCGGGCGAATCTGACGGTATCGCGCTGCCTTGCGCCCTTCCGCAGACGGACCACCCGTGCGTCGATGCCATGGAGGTGGCCGACGAGATCGACTGCGTGGAGCTGGGGACCGATTGTTTCGCCGCCGTCTCGGTGTTGATGGACACGGAGTCTCGACCCGTGGTCGCCCAGGCCGTGTGCCAGGCAACCCCGGGGGCCGACTGTACGGACGAGGTGGATCATTGTGAGTCGTTTCAACGCTCGACGTGGGCGTGCTGGATCGATACAGCGACCACGGCGTTGGAGTGCCGCGACGCGGTGATGCCAGGGGCTGCGGGGCTCGATCCGGGCGTGGTCCGCGAGACGTGCCATCGCGTCATGCAGACCTTCGGGTAGCCGCGGTTCCTTCGGGCGAGCTGTTAGAGTACGTCATCGGGACGGTGAGGGACCCA
>JAHZJA010001387.1 GCA_022601155.1 Deltaproteobacteria bacterium
CGCGGCATCGCCGACCGCACCCATGCCGACGGCGGCCCTCGACTGCCTCCAGCGGCAACTCGGGGAGTTCGAGGGCCTCACCACACTGCTCGCCGAGGGGCGGCCCCACGTGAGCGTGCGTGCGCGGGAGCTCGCGGCATCTCTGGCTCCGGTCGACGCCTGCGCCCAGCCGTCTCTGGGCCGGCCCTCGATGCCGACGGCGGGGGAGGAGCGTGTCGTTGCACTCGACCTGCGGGCGAGGCTCGATCGAGCACGAATGCTGCGTGAGGCCGGAGACATCGACGACGCGGGTACGTTGATCGAGCAGACGCTCCACGCCGCCGAGCGGGCCGACGCCGTGACGTATGCGGCTGCTCTGCTGCAGCACGGGCACTTCCAGAAGGACGCGCTTCGACCCAAGGCCGCCGAGCAAGACTTTCGAGAGGTGTGGCGACGAGCGGAGCACCTCGGCGAAGACGGGCTGGCCATCGATGCGGTGGTCTCACTGTCGACCGCGACCCTGGACACGCCGGGGCGGGTCGTTCAAGGGCTCGACCTGCTCGACATTGCCGATGCAAAGATCGCACGCCACGGCGGGGACCGACGACGGACGTTGAACTCTACGATTCAGCGCGCCACCCTGCTGCATCGGCAAGGCTCGCTCGACGAGGCCCTGGCCCAAGCCGAGCACAGTGTCGCATTGGCCGAGGCGCTGTATGGCCAGGGGGCGCCTCAGCTCGCAATACCGCTCGGGGCGCTCGCGCTGACCCAGACCGCGGCCGGTCACTACGACGCGTGCATGGCCTCCACTCGGCGTGCCCTCGACATCGCCGTCTTGCACTTCGGCAAGGCAGCGCCGATTACCGCCGTCACCACCCAGAACCTCGGGGCCATATCCTCGAGCTTGGGCAAGTATCGTCAGGCGATCGTGCTGTACGGCGAAGCGTTGGAGCTCCTCCGACGGCTTCACGGCGATCCCTCCGAGCCGGTTGCGATGGTGCTGAGCAACATCGGCGCGGCCGAGCTGTCGCTGGGTCGTATCGAGGCTGCTCTGGTCTCCAGCCGGGCCGCGCGTGACGCCTACCTTCACTCGGTGGGCCCCGACTACATCGGTATCGGCTACACCCACAGCAATCTTGCCACGGTCATGCGCGAGCGCGGTTACATGAGCGAGACCAAGGCGGCTCGGGCCGAGTCCATTCGCGTCTGGACCCACGCACTGTCGGCCGATCACCCCTTGCTCCGAGGGGCGCGCATCGGCCAAGCGGTGGACGATGCGATCTTCACCCCCAGCGTCTCGACGTTCGACGTGCTCAGCCGCCGATTGCTGCCGAGCCTCGACGACGATGCCATCGACCCCGCGACGCGTGCCGATGGTGCGTTCATGCTCGCGGTCCACCTCGCCAAGGCACAACCAGCACGGGCGCGGAGGCTGCTCGAGCGCGCTCGGAGGCTGGGTACGCCGCGGGTCCTGGCCAACATCGAAGCGTGGGAGCGATCACAGCTCCAGCCGCTGGGGGTGGTGCCGGGCTGACCCCAGCGCCCTCCAGCGAGGGCGACACCGCGAGGTCTCGACGAACGACCGGGTCGAGCCGATGGCCACCACGTCACCGCTGTTGGCGCGGCGGCGGCCACCGACTACGACGGGCCGGGCTGGATCACTGGACGATGAACTCGACCCGGCGGTTGCGCTCGTGGCACTCGTCGGTGTCTTCGCTGCACACGGGCTCGGCCTCGCCAGCTCCACGGGCGTCGATGGTCTGAGTCACGCCGCGCTCACCGAGGGCAGCCACGACGGCCGCGGCTCGACGCTCGGACAGGTCCTGGTTGTGGTCGGCGCCGCCGCTGGCGTCGGTGTGACCGACGACGTGCACGGTGCCGAACTCGGAGTGATTGCCCAGCGCGGTCGCGATGTGGTCGAGGATCTCGTTGGAGTCCTCGAGGATCTCATCGCTGTTGACGGCGAAGTGGATCTTCTGATCGATGGTGAGGTGGTCACCCTCGATGTGGACGTCACTGGGATCCTCGGGAGCGGCCTCGGCCTCGGGCTCGGCCTCGGCGACGGGCTCGGGCGCGGGCGGCTGCGCCGGGGGAGGGGTCTTGGCGGAGCAGGCCATGAGGCTCATGGCCAGTGCGGTTCCCAAGATGGTGGTGGTCTTCATGGACCCGTACCTACGACGGATCGCATGGAGCGATGAAGAGAAAACCTCCTCGGATCGATCCTGGGGGCATGATGCCCCGTCCCATCTCGGGGCATCGGTCCCCGGATGCCCATCACGCCCCCCGCGATGGTTGCTCTTTCCAGGTTCGAGGGCGGTGACGCGCGACCTGTCGACGTCCGTCGCTTCGGTGGGTGATGCCTGTTCGATCGTGCCCTGCCGATGACGCCCCGGGTCCGCGCTTGCAGGTATGGCTGGAGATCTCGGGGCGGGTGTCGTGCGCGGGCTCGAGCGGCCGGCTCGATGGCGGGACGGGTGGACGGGAGCGCCGATGTCGAGACCCGCCAAACCGGTCGTCACGGCGCGTCCGAGACGACGGCGGTGCTCTCGTGTTGGCCGTAGTGGGTACTTCCGAGGGGGTTCATGGCATCTGCGTAGCTTGCGCGGCGCCCGAGTCTCCCGCGTGGCGGAGGTGGCGACTTGTTTGATTCGGTATGCTTGCAAGGCTGATGGCCGCCGTCGTTCGCCGTACGTCCCAACCGCGCCGCGAGTGGAGCCGTGGGCCATCGCGCACGTCGGGTTGGCTGTTGGTCTTGGCCATCGGGTGCGATCGACCCATCCCCGCGTCGCCCCAGGTCCTGCGAGACGGACCGGTGTGCGGCAACGGTGTGGTCGAGCAGACCGAGGCATGTGACCTGGGCTTCGCCAACGCTCCCCACGGCCTGTGCCGTGAAGACTGCCAAGCGCCGAGCTGTGGTGATGGCGTGCGTGACGACGACGAGCGCTGCGACGACGGCAATCGGGTGGGGGGTGATGGATGCCGAGCCGACTGTCGTCGACCGCTCGTGTCGACGTGGGTCCGTGCACCTGTGGGAGGTCCGCGTCCCGAGTCGATCCAGGGTCTGGCGATCCTCCCGGAGGGCGCGGGGGCAGTGGTCGTAGGTCACACCGATCCTGGGCTCGACGTCGATCCCCGGGCTTGGCTCGCGTCGCTGGGCATCGACGGTGAGCAACGATGGGCCCGAGCCCTGCCCGAAGGCGATGCGTGGCGGTCGGCCACCGCCCGTGCGGTCGCGGTCGATCCGACGGGGGATCTGTGGGTGGCGGGGTACGTCAACGGCGAGCGCCACGACGACATCTGGGTCACGCGGTGCGACCCGCAGGGCATTCCGCGCTGGGATCACATTCAAGACTATGCGGGCAATCGCGATCGTGCCGTCGCGATCGCGCTCGACGAGGGGGGCGCGGTGGTGGCTGCGGAGACCCTTCGCGACGCCAACAACCGCGACGGCCTGGTGATCGCGCTCGACGGCGACGGGGAGCGACGCTGGCTATGGCGTCACGATGGGCCCGCGGGGGGGATCGACGATGCGCGCGCGGTGGCGGTGACTCCCGACGGTGGCGTGGTGGTCGGCGGCGGTGAGGACGACCTCACCCACTGGTGGCTGGCCAAGCTCGACGGGCAGGGACAGTTCGTGGGGGCGACCCACGTGCGCGGTGATGTGGGCGCGTGGGTCTCGGCGATTGCGGTCGACGAAGGCGGCGACCTGTGGGTTGCGGGCACGGAGGTCCTCGCGGCACCCGACCCCACCAGCGCGATCACGTGGCATACGCAACCGTGGTTGGCGCGGCTGGATGCGGCCGCCAACGTGCTGTGGATGAGGGCCGAGGCACCCGAGGGCGCGGTTCGGCGCGAGGCCCAGGCGGTGACGCTACGGCCGGGCGGCGGCGTCACGATGGTCGGCACCGATCCGCTTCCGGACACCTTGTGCACCGTGACGCTGTGTCCCGGTCGACTGTGGCTGGCGACCTACGACGATCAGGGCGAGCGCGAGTATTGGTCCGCCCCCGACGAGATGGTCCGCGGCGAAGGACGGGCGGCGGCCTGGGCTCCCGATGGGTCACTGTGGCTGGCGGGTTCCCGACGCCTGGTGTTCTCGGAGGCCGACGCATGGATCGGACGCTACGCCGAGACGACCGTGGTGGAGGCGGCACCATGACCACGGCCGTTCGTGCTGCCGTGGGGGCGGGCATCGTCACGGCGCTGCTTGGTGCTTCGGCCGCGGCCGCTCCGCGTCGCACGACCGTATTCCTCGATTTCGGTGGGGGAATCGTGGGCCCCGGCACCGATGCGTCCCTCGACCAGGCCGGCTGTGTCACCGATCCCTTCGAGTTTCCGATCTTCTTGGGGAGCGAGCGTGCGTCCGAGCTCGCGGTGGCGGAGGCGCGGCGCATCTTGGCGCCCTACGGGGTGACCGTGGTCGCCGAACGCCCCCCCGACCACCTACCCTACACCCGGGTTCGGATCGGCGGTGAGGCGGGGGCACTGGGGCTCGATCCCAAGCTCAACGGCCTGGCCTGCGATGTCGACTGCGACGATCAGTTTCATCGCGATGCGGTGTTCATGTTCTCGGACAAGTGGGTCAGCTCGGCGGCGCTGGCCGAGCTCGACGAGGACCAGCTCGCGGTTCAGGTGGGGCGGATCTCGGTGCACGAGGTGGGCCACGCGTGGGGACTCGAGCACACTGGAGGCTCGGGATCGGTGATGGCGCGGTTTCCTTCCACGACCGAGCCCTCGTTCGTGGTGGGCTGCGAGTTGCTCGACCTCGACACCGACAGCGAGTGCCCGTCGTCTCGGGCGCGTCACTGCGCGGCGGGTCAGCAGGATGCCCACGCCGAGCTGCTCGCGATGTTCGGTCCCGGAGACCCCGACGACAGCCCTCCCCACGCCGAGATCGTGTGGCCGCCCGATGGTCATGTCGTGGCGCCCGGCGACACGGTGCAGATCGAAGTGGAGGTGGGTGACGACTACGAGGGCTTTGGCTGGAAGCTCGAGGTGCCGCAGCTGGAGTGGGAGTGGGTCGCACGACAGGCCGACGCCACGCCGCCCGCGTTGGTGATCCCCGAGGGAGCGTGGACGCTGCGGTTGGAGGCCCTCGACCACGACCGCAACGTCGGCGAAGCCAGCGTGCTCATCGAGGCCCGGGTGCCCACGGAGGCGGAGGACGAGTCGTCGACACCCAGCGCCGCGTGTGCCTGCCGCACCGACCCGAGGCCGGGCCTGGGGTGGTGGGCACTGTGGATGGTGGTGGCCGTGCGGGGCCTGGCCTTCACCCGTCGTCGGTCGAGTACGGGTGGTACGGCACGGCCGGCGCCGCGACACCCCGCCTGATCGCGCGAGGCCCCAGCGGTATCCCGACCGCGATGTCGGAGTGATAGCCGTGCTCGTATGGCATGGAGAAGTAGCGCACGAGCACCACGGCGATGGCCTTGCCGGGCACGCGGATCTCCGCGGCGATGTCCACCGTCGGCGAGTAGGCGGTGACCGTGCGGTGGACCGTCTTGCCGCCGCGGCCGGGGGCGGTGACCGCGATGTCGAGCTCGTATCGGGTGTCCCACGCCGGATCCCAGGGATCGTCGACGGGGGTCGTCTTGGTGACGACGACCTTGGTCGTGCACAGGGGTTCGATCGTCTTGACCGGACGCAGCCGTTTGCGAAGCCGGGCGAGCTTGGCCCAAAATCGCTCGACCGCGGCGTCATGGTCGACGTCGGGATCGTCGAGCTCGCGATACCAGCTGGCGACCTCGAACACCCGTCCTGCGTGGGGGCCGTCGACCGCCGCGAAGTAGAGCATGGGGAGTGCTTCGCTGCCGTCGTCGATCTGGCGCAGCAGGTAGACCTTGCCGTCACCGGGGGCGTAGCCCAGCACCTCGAGCGGCTCGTTCCCACCCGTGGTGGCCGCGGCCGTCGTCGGCCACAGGCAGGCCAGTAACGCGACCACGATGATGAGGGAGCGTGCCATCTACCAATGAGACGTGCGGGCAGGGCCACCGATTCCTCGATGGGCGCCACGACCCAGATGAGGGCCATCAACCGGCACCAATCGCGGAATCAGCGGATCCGGTGCAGAGGTGCGGAGCAGGTGCGCGGTCACATCGTCGAGGCGGCCGCTCCAACCACCTGAGCCGAAGCCATGCCGCAGCCATTTCATCCCCCGGGTCCTGCTCTTCATCCTCCAATGCCCGGTCACGCCGCACCGTACCCACCCGCGCCGATGCCCGCGGGGCCCGCGATGGCCTACCCCGCGGCCCAGCCTGGGGTGGGGGTCGTGGGAGGGCAACCGGCGGCGCCCGGATATCCGATGGCGCAGCCACCCGTGGCCCTGCGTGCCCCCGTTGGGCAGCAGCCGGGAGTGCCCGGAAATCCGATGGGACAGCGACCGGTGACGCCCGGGTACCCGGGGCAGCAACGGTCTGTCGCGCCCGGGCATCCCGCTGCGCATCAACAGGGAGCACAGGGTCATCCCGTGGGGCACCACCCGGCGGCGGCACCGGGATATCCGGCACCGCATCAGGCTGGGGCACAAGGTCACCCGGGGGGGCACCACCCGGCGGCGGCACCGGGATATCCGGCACCGCA
>JAHZJA010001388.1 GCA_022601155.1 Deltaproteobacteria bacterium
CATCGTTGGAGAACCCGTTGTTCGGGCTCCAGGGCCATGATGGATTGGAGCCGAAGGACGAGGACGTGCCCAATTGACGGGACGGCCTGCTGATTGGACAAGCTGTCCCTGGACCTCCGCAAGACCCAGCTTTTCACCTGCGCGGCCGTCAATGGCCCGGTGGACTTGCATGGGATCACCGGCTTGATCCCGAGCCCCACCAGATGCTGGTCGATCCAGTGGTAGCGGTAGCCCTTGTCTCCGGCGAGGGCCCGCGGCCACGGCATCGCGACGCCGTCTTCGTCGTGGAGTGCTCGGTCGGCGCCCATCAGTAGGGTGTCGACCACCGTCGAGTCGTGCGTCTGGCCCGCAGTGATGTGGAAGTGCAGAGGGTGATCGTGCCCGTCGCACAATGGACGCAGTTTCGTCCCCCAACCGCCACGTGGCGGCCGGTCGAGGGCGAAAGCGGCCGGTGTTGCGACCACGGGGCCCGGACCGCTCGGCGGACAGGGCCGGCTACATGGACCTACCGACGGTCGGTGTTGTGGGCCCCGCGGAGCCGTGCCGGGCTTCCGAAAGCAACCCGGCCGAGGTCTCAGCAGAGGAGGCGTTCGACAAGGGCCCCGACCACTGGGACAAGCAGAAGAAGCTCGAAGCGTTCCGCGAGAAGTTCCCGCGCGGACGCGATGCCGGGCTTGTTCAAAAACCAAACGCCGGGCATGGCCGGCGTTGCCGCGGGGCAAGGTCGAGCTGCCGTCAGGCAGCCGGGAGTATGAAGCACTCGCATCGCCCGACCGCCTGGAACTCGCCGAAGCACAGGGTGTCGACCTCGTTGCACGTACCGCCATCGAAGCCTCGAGCGCCGCAGAAGGCGGGGCAGTCGATCTCGGTGGTCTGCATGTTGGGACAGCACTCGTTGGGTGCGCAGTGCTCCACCGTGCCTTGGTCCGAGATTCCCGCCATGTGCACCTCGTGCAGAACCGTGGCCACTTCTCCGTCTTCAGGCTCGGCGCAGCTGTCGAGCTCCACCTGCTGAAACGGCCAGGCACACGCGGGCGCGTTGTTGGGCGCCCGCTCTACGCATCCGGGGGTGAGGGGGTTGGGCCCGTCTTCGGTGTCCTTGCCCCACATGGTCTCGAAGCACTGGCACTTGTCGGCGTAGACGTCGGTGCCGAAGCACTCGATTTGATCGAGGGTGCGGGTGCACGACCCCCACTGCTGGGCCTGGTCGACGCAAAATGCTGCGCAGTCGACGTAGACCTCGTCGGCATCGCCGCACTGATCGGTGGGCGTGGCCCCGGCGAGGGCCACCATCTCCACGAGCACGCCCTCGTCCAGGCAGTGATCGGGCGCGATCTCGTGGACGTTGGCCTCGTCGGAACAGGTCGCATCGCCCTCGAACTCTCCAACGCAGCCGGGGACGCCGGGGTCGTTGCCGTCGTCGGAGTCCTTGGCCTTGTCGTCGAGGTCGTAGCAGCGACACTCCCCGGCGGTCGTGTCTTCCCCGTAGCACGTGATCGGGATCTCCACGCACGCGCCAAAGTTCGGGCACAGCGCCTGGCAGTCGTGCTCGACGATGTCGTAGTCCGGGCAGCAGGTGTCGGTGAAGCACTCGTGTCCGTAGGCCGCAGCGGCGACGTTCTCGTGCACAGTGGTAGCGCCGGAGCAGGTCTCTTCGCGGTCGAGCTGGGGCGCCGCGCATGCGGCTCCGGTTGCCCTTCCCAGGCAGCTGGCCTCGTAGGGGTCGTCGCCGTCTTCGTCGATCCACACATCGTCGAAGCACCGACAATACCCGGCGAGCACCTGCTCTCCGAAACAGTCGATCTCCTCGCCTTCGTTGAAGAAGTCATCGTCACCATCGCACTCGCCCGCAATGTGTCCGGCGGCCTGGCATGCAGCCAGGCAGTCGACCTCGACAGTGTCGTGGTCGTCGGTGCACACGCCCGCGGCCGCAGCGGTGGCCTCCTCCAAGATGAGGTCGGACTTGCATCGGTCGACGTCGCGGCTTTGAACGCCGCCCGCACAGTCGGCTGCGCCGTAGCCCGCGACGCACCCGCGCACGAATGGGCTGTTGCCGTCGCTGTCCCGCCACGAGTCTGCGCCAGAGCCGGAGCCGCTGCCCGAGCCGGAGCCGCTGCCCGAGCCCGAGCCGGTCCCCGAGTTCGAGCTGGAGCTCGTACCGGCACCAGTACCGGAACTCGAGGCGGAGGCGGAGCCCGAACCCGACCCCGAGCCCGAGCCGCCTCGCCAGGACACCTCATCGGACGTGGCCGACTCGGCGAAATCGTCCACGTCGAGCGCAGCGCACGAGACGACGAACCCCAGCAACCACAGTGAATTTCGATGCTTGGTGGATGACACTCGGGGCCCTAACGCCACACGCGGCGGTGGGTCGCGGCTCGGGGTCGAAAAACTCGACATCTTCCCAAAACCATCGCCGAGGGCGGTCGCCCGACTCGCAAACTGCGGGCTCGGTGCGACCCAGGTCGTGTTCGACTACAGCTGGGCCGATACGTTCAACGACGATGTCGCGATCCGAAGCCAAGGACGTTGCCTGACCGCGGTCGGCCCCACGGCGAACGGAACCTCGAAGATGCGCAACCGCGACACCTCGACCGCGCAGCGCTGGCGCCCGACCAATGGGCCTGGACCCGGGCTCCGCCTCCGCCGCATGGCCGATCTGTCGCTGTGCCTCACGGTGGCCAACGGCAACTCGGGCTGGCCAGGCGCGGACAGTGCGCGGGCGGTGCCAAGAGCTCGCGCCTCACGAGCCCGCTGCGGCCGTTCCAAGGTGGCGCCCCGGGAGCCCGCGCTTGTGCGGGGCCGGCTCCCCCGACGACCAACGGGCGCGGGTCGTTGGTCGCATCGGTCTCGAAGGCGTCTCGGACGCGCCTGACCTCCTGGACGCCCGAGGCCCGAGAACGGTCACCCCTCGATACACTCGACCTTCAGTACCGTGCGGTCGTGGCAGGCCTGTGACAGCTCGGGGCAGGCGAGGCTCTCGACGCAAGCACAGCTGATGTCGTCGTTGCACTCCTCGGGGATCTCCCGGCAGCTGAAGTGGGAAGGACCATCGGTGATGCGTTCGTGGCAATACTCGGTGTCCCCGTCACACTCCTCGCAGACCTTCGCGCTGGTGTCCTCGCAGGCCAGGGGGACCCACAGGGCGCCGAGCAGCAGACCGATGCAGGCTCGTGCAACGCGGTGGATCGCTCGGGGCTTCGCGGGGCTCCCGACGGGCTCGTGACAATCGTGGTTGTTCGACATCCATAGTGCAGGATGCAGCGGACCGGAATCGATTCCCATTCGCGGCACGATTGCCGCGAAACCGCCCCAGGGGGGGCATGCACAGGATCTCGGACGATGCCCCAGCCCGTGGTGGCTCGACCCATGGTGACCACCATCCTCGGGGTGGTGCCGAGACTCATCCACCACCCGACGCTGGCCGGGGCCGACTATCACTCGATCGCGATCATCATCGCGGGCGGACTCGCCTCGAGCACCCCGCTCACCCTGGTGTTCCTGCCGCCCGCCTACGCG
>JAHZJA010001389.1 GCA_022601155.1 Deltaproteobacteria bacterium
GGACCGAGGGCTCGCTGGCCTATGTCTCGCCCGAGCAGACGGGGCGGATGAACCGCGAGGTCGACTACCGCACCGATTTCTACTCACTGGGAGTGACGCTGTACGTGCTGTTCACCGGGGAGTTGCCGTTCCCCAGCACCGACCTCGTCGAGTTGGTGCACGCTCATATCGCACGGCCACCCACGCCGCCCGGGCGCAAGCGCAGCGGGTTGCCGTCCGCGTTGTCGGCCATCATCGTCAAGCTGCTCGCCAAGAACGCCCAAGATCGCTACCGCTCGGCGGCCGGGATCTCGCGTGATCTGGTTCGGGTGGAGGAGGCGCTGGCTCGGGGACACGAGGCCAGCTTCGAGCCTGGTCGCGACGATCTATCCGATCAGTTCCTGATCCCGCAGCAGCTGTATGGTCGCGAGGCCGAGCTTGCCGCGCTGCACGAGGCGTTCGAGCGAGCGGCCAGCGGAAGGCCCGAGCTGTTGCTCGTCTCGGGGTACCCGGGCATCGGCAAGACCGCGCTGGTGCACGAGCTGCAAGGGCCCACCGTCGTTCGCCATGGCTTCTTCGCGGTGGGCAAGTTCGACATGCTCTCGCAGAGCATCCCGTACTCGGGCTTCGTGCAGGCGCTGCGGGATCTGGTCGATCAGGTGCTCACCGAGAGTGCCTCCATCGTCACCGGGCTCAACGACGGCCTCCAGCAAGCGCTCGGCGATCAGACCCAGGTCTTGGTCGACCTCATCCCCAACCTGCACCTGTTGGTTGGCCCCCAACGCCCGGCCGCACCGGTCGATGCTGCGACGGCGGAGCGGCGCCTTCGCGAGCTGCTGACACGGCTGGTGCACGTGTTCACGGCCGGAGGGCGCCCGCTGGTGGTGTTCCTCGACGACCTGCAGTGGGCCGATGCCGCTTCGATCGCGCTCCTCCAGCACCTGGCCAGCCACGGGGAGAGTCGGTCGTTGCTGCTGCTGGGGACCTACCGCGACAACGAGAGCGGCCCCGGCCATCCCCTCACCCTCGCGCTGGCCGATCTGCGCAAGTCCGATGCCGTGGTGACCGAGATGGCGCTCAGCGCATTGCCGGCCGAGGCCGTCGACCAGCTCGTGGCCGACACGCTGCACGAGCGTAGCGCTCGTGTCGACGCACTGGCCGTCTTGTTACGGGACAAGACCGGCGGCAATCCGTTCTTCTTGCGGCAGTTCTTCGCGGGCCTGCACGAAGCCGGCCAGATCGCATGGGAGGCGGACCAGCAGCGCTGGAGCTGGGACCCACGCGCGCTGCAGTCTCGCGACCACACCGACAACGTCGTCGAGATGATGGTGGGCCGGCTTCGCAAGCTGCCCGAGCGAACCCGCCGGGCGCTGGAGCTGGCGGCGTGCATCGGTAATCGATTCGAGGTCGCCGTGCTCGGGCGCGTGATGGATCAGAGCGTCGAGCAAACCGGCGAAGACCTGTGGGACGCGGTCCAGCTGGGGCTGTTGCGGGGCAGCAACGCGCCCGAGGACGACGCCGACTATCGGTTCGTCCACGATCGCGTGCTCGAGGCGGCCTACGTGTTGGTGGACGAGCCGGCCCGTCAGCGCGCCCATCTGCGGATCGGCCGGTTGCTCTGGGCCAGCGGTCGCCACCTCGAAGACCTCCAGTTCGACATCTGTCGGCACTTCAACCTGTGCTTGCCGCTGCTCGACGATCCGCAGGAACGCTCGCGCCTGGTCGACGTGGAGCTGGCGGCGGGGCGACGGGCCAAGGCCTCCACTGCGTATGCCGCGGCGCGTGCCTATCTCCAGGCCGGGCTGACCCTGGCGGGCAAGGATGATGCATGGGAGCACGACGACGAGCGGGCGTTCGCGCTCCATCGCGAGCTGGCCGAGTGCGAGTATCTCGCGGGCGACTTCGAGGCTGCCGCCGACCGGTTCGACAAGCTGCTGGATCGCGCCCAGACCGACCTGGCCAAGGTGGAGATCTTCACGCTCCAGACCCTGCTGGCCTATCACCGCGTCAAGTACGAGGACTCGCTGGCCACGGCCCGGGCCGGCCTGGCCACGCTCGGGTTCGAGGTCCCGGACATCGGTGACGGGGAGGCGCTGGGGGCTCTGGCCGCGGCCGAGGGCCAAGCCCTGGCGACTGCACTCGAGGGCAAGACGATCGCCGAGCTGGTCGATTTACCCACGATGACCGATGCGCGCGCCCTGGCGGAGGCCGAGCTGCTCAACGAGCTGTCGCTGGTAGGGATGTTCCTCGAGCCTCAGCTGTCGGGGATCGGTGCGATCCGTCGGGTGCGACTGTCGATCGAGAAGGGTAACTCGCGGGTCTCCGCTCCCGCGTACGGGGCCCATGGCATGGTGGTGGGGAGCGCTCTGGGCGACTACGCCTCGGGCTACGAGTTCGGCAAGATGGCGGTCGAGCTGTCGCGCCGCCAGGGAGACCGCCGGGCCGAGTGTCAGGCGCTGTTTTGGTTCGCCGCGTTCTCCAACCACTGGCGGGCCCCGGTCGAGGACAGCATCGAGCTGCTCAAGTCGGGGGTCGACCACGGCCTTCGCATCGGCGCGCCCGTGTGGGCCTCGTACAACGCCTTCTTCGTTCCCGTGCACACCTTGGTGAGCGGGGCTCGGCTCGACGAGGTGGAAGACGCCATCGAGCGCTACATGCCGCTGATGGAGGCGAGCGCTCAGGCCGGCAATCGGGGCTATCTCCAGCTCGTTCGAAGCCTCACCGGTCGCACGCCAGTACCCGGATCTCTGTCCGATGATGGCTTCGACGAGGACATCTTCGTCGAAGAGCACAACACTCCCGGGCTGGTGCTCTCGCTCAAGCACTACTACGTGGCCGCGCTGGCGGGGTTGGTGCTGTTTGGGCGCACGACCGAAGCGGTGGAGCTGGTCGAGTCCTCGCTCGTCACTGGCGATCCGGCGGCGGTGTTGTTCGGGCAGGTTGTCAACGCGTGGTGGCTGCTGTTCCAGGGGGTGGCCACCTACGACTGGCTCGCCGACGCGGGCGCAGACCACCCCGAGGCCGAAGCCAGGCGCACGGCGGCCGACGCTTGTCTGGAGCGGCTGACCTCGTTCGCCTCCAACGCGCCCGACAACTTCGAGCCGATGTCGAACCTGCTGTGGGCCGAACGCGCTCGCACCAACGGCGATCAGCTCGGTGCGATGGATGGCTACGACCGGGCGCTCGCTTCGGCGCGCGGTCGCAACGCGGTGCACATCGAGGCCATCGCCAACGAGCGCGCGGGGCGTTTCCACGTCAGCCAAGGGCGCGACAACGTAGCGACGGGCTACCTTCGGGAGGCCGTCCACCGCTACGCCATGTGGGGGGCGACGGCCAAGGTCCAGCAGCTTCGCGCCGAGTTTCCCGACGCGGTGGCGGACACGGGCATGGAGGAGGACGACGCCGACGCGCTGCTGCGTGACCCACGGGGGATCGACCTGGCCTCCGTGCTCAAGGCCTCCCGTGTCCTGACCAGCGAGATCGACCTCCAGCGCCTGTTGGAGACCACCTTGGCCATCGTGCTGGAGAACGCCGGAGCCGAGCGAGGAGTGCTGCTCATCGCCGAGGACGAGGAGCTGCGGGTGGAGGCAGCCGGGCGACTCGATGGCCCCCGCGCCGAGATCAGCACGTTCGCCGACAATCCCATCCCGCTCGAGAGCGCCGATGACCTGCCAGTGTGCGTGGGGATTTGCCAGTACGTCGAGCGCACCCGGGACACCATCGTGCTCGACGATGCGCACGCGCGGGGCCGGATGGCGGGCAATCCATACCTGTCGGCCAACAAGGTTCGCTCGGTGCTGTGCGTCCCGCTGGTGCACCAGGGGCGCTTGTTCGGCGTGATCTACCTGGAGAACAACCTCGCCGACGGAGCCTTCACCCCGGGGCGCGTGGAGACGGTCAAGCTCATCTCTTCCCAGTCGGTCATCGCCATCCAAAACGCGCGGCTGTACGCGGATCTCAATCGGCACTCGCAAGACCTCGAGCGCATCAACAAGTCGATGTCACGCTTCGTCCCCAGCGAGTTCCTCTCGTGCTTGGGCAAGGACAGCCTGCTCGACGTGGGCTTGGGGCAAAACGTCAGCAAGAACATGTCCATCTTGTTCTCGGATATCCGTGGGTTCACCACGCTCATCGAGAGCCTCCCCACCCGCGAGCACATCGAGTTCATCAACGAGTATCTTCAGTACATGGGCCCGCCCATCGCCACCAATCGTGGCTTCGTCGACAGCTACATCGGCGACGGGATCATGGCGCTGTTCGAGACCAACCCCGACCAGGCTCTCCAGGCGGGGATCGACATGAGCGCCGAGCTGCGCGAGCTCAACTCCAAGCGCGCCGTCCGTGGCGAGGCTCCCGTGAACATGGGCGTGGGTGTCAACAGCGGGCCGCTCACTCTGGGGACGATTGGCGGCCCCACCCGCATCAAGTGCGGGGTGATCGGCGACAGCGTGAACCTGGCGTCGCGCATCCAAGACCTCACCAAGCGCTACGAGGTGTTCTTGCTCGCGAGCGAGAGCTCGGTGTCGACGCTCAGCGACAGGTCCCGCTACACCTGTCGTGTGGTCGGCCGGGTCACCGTGGTGGGCCGCCACCGCCCCACCACGCTGTACGAGGTGGTCGACGCCGAGATGCGTCTGCCCGTGCGCGACGCCAAGCTCGAGACCTTGCCGACCTATGAGCGTGCCGTGGACGCGTTCTATCGTGCGAGCTTCGAAGAGGCCGCCAGCAAGCTGGACAAGTGTCTCGAAGCTTGCCCCCAAGACGTTCCCGCGTCGCTGTATCGCGCGGAGTGTGACTACTTCCAGCGGATGGGCGTGCCCAACGACTGGCGTGGTGTCATCCGGCTCGAGCACAAGGGCTGAGCACGCACGAGCCACGCCCATCGCTCGAGCGTGCGTCTCGGGGACGGTCGGCGGCGGTCGGGAACAAGCGGTTCCGGGGCCCTGTTCAGCCAGGGCCGCGATCATGGCCCCCACTCCATCCCTTGCTGATATCGATGCTGCGCTCGTGCGGGGTGACTACGACGCAGCCCTCGAGCAGCTCGCCGCGCGCTACGAGGAGGACCCGACGTCTGTCGAGGTCGCGTCCCGCGTTGCCCGTGCCTTGTTCCACGTGCGGCGCTACGACGAAGCCGAGGCGATGTACGCGTGGCTCGCCGCGGCGCAAGACTGCGACGTCGCACGCACCTGCGCGCAAGCGTGTCGCGAGCGGCAGTCGCAGGGCTGAGCCACGCGCCGAGGGAGCCGATGGATCCTACGGATCGGGCTCGAGGGGCGGACCGGAGTGGCGGTTGCTCTTCGGGCTGGCGCTCTGCCTCGAAGTCGTCCCGCCGGCCCCGGGCGTTCTCAGATCGTCGTAGTTGCCCGTGGCCGTGGGCGTTGCCAGTTGTCGGCCTCGCCAACGAGCACCGCGCCTCAGTCAGGGCTCGATGCGAATCTCCACCTCGACCTCGGTCGGACCCATCAGTCCGTCGGGCGAGTTGGTGTCGATGTTGGAGAATGCAAAGTCGAATTGGACCGTCTCTCCGACGATCTCACCTGCCACCGCTCCCGACCACGTTTGGACCACCTGGCCCAATGAGACATGGTCTCATTCGTTGACGGGCAGTGGCTCCGGCCTCACCTGCAGGGAGCGATCCTTGTACAGATGGATCGCCCACGGGCCGTCGGGACCCTCGAAGCTGATGCGGTTGTCGTGGGTCATCCCGAACGCCCCGTAGTCGACCGTCGCGCAGCCGTCGAGGGGGTGGTTGTTCGTGCACAGGACCGTCTGATCTCGTCTGGGGTGGGTGAGGTCCCGAACCGCCACCACCACTTGCTCGCCGGACAACAGGCTGGGACCGGACAGCAGCGGCGCAGTGAAGGAAAACTCCTCGACCGTGGCCCCAGAGGGAATGGTGAACGTCCCGACGGCGAGCACCCCTGTTGGTTCCAACCCCGTGGAGTCGGTGCCATCGAGACCCGTCGATCCGGGGTCGCCCGTGGAGCCACTGGACATCGAGGTCGACGTGTCGCCCGTGGACGACTCTGAGGAGCTGCCCACCATCGCGGAGGTCGAGCCATCGGCCGTTGTGGCGTCCATCATTGCGCCACCGTCGTCGGCGCAGCCGCCAACGAACATCAA
>JAHZJA010001390.1 GCA_022601155.1 Deltaproteobacteria bacterium
TTTCCCAGGTACATTCCAGACGAAGTTCGATTGAACTCAGCTGTCACGTTTTGCCTCAGGATATTTAGAGCGACTTCCACCGGTGCCAACCCGCAGGAGCGAGGCGCGAGCTCACCGAGCCCTACGACCAATCTCCACGTTGTCGGCAGAGCGCTCTCCTCCCGGGGCGTGACTCCTTCCCGAGGCAACGAACTCCGCTGCGAGCACAACCCCAACCCGGCTAGACACCATGGCCCGCGCGCCATGCCATCTCTCGATTCTGTTCGCCGGCCTCGCCATGGTCGCCGGTTGCGACACAGCCACCGATGCGGGGTGGGACGAGGATGACGCAGGCCAAGACCGCGAAATCGTCGGCGCTCCGTCCGTACAGTTCGACCTCGCACTGAAGATGATCGTCGATCATGAAAGCACTGGCATCGAGTCGCGGATGGCCAGCCCAGACGAGTTCAGGAGTGTCCATCAGGAGGCGGTCGACCGGACCGATCAAATCACCTCGAACATCGCCGCGAGAGAACTCTTCACCGCACCGTTGTGCTCGACGAGACTTCTGCAAACGAGCTGGTCCCCCGGAGAGAGTGCCCCCGCCAATGGGATCAAGCTCAGGTGCACGTGCACTTTTCGAGAGCCGTACCTCCCTTCAGACTCCTTCACGTCCGACCAGTTCATCGGCGCTGTGGACGCTGTCGCTGACGCAGAAGACTTCCGCGTGAATCATCTGACCACGCTCGAGACCCCCCAGGGCAACATGCTCGTCGACGCCAACACCGTCATCAAGACCATCGAGCCAGCCCCCACGGCCCAGTAGGCCGAGCGAGCACGCTGAGCAGGTTCAGCGCCTTCGATGCTCGGAGCCCCATGGGGTAGTTGGCTCGCCGCGAGGCGCGGCTGAGCACCTCCGGAACAACCAGTTCTGCGATGGCCTGTATCGGGTCTCGGCTCTTCGGGATTGCTCGCCGTCGTCCCGGTACCCGCACTATCGCGACAGCGATCGATTCTTGGCCCGGCGATGAAACGCGCGGCAGCTCTGCACCGTTTTCCTACTGCCATGCCAACCGATGAGCGACCCAGTGCAGCTGTAGGCCATCTGTTCATGCGGGCGCGCCCGGTACCAGCGGCCGTGGACCGTCTCGAGCAGATCGGCCTGCGGATCGTCGTGCGCCGCGACACCTTTGCGATCCTGGAGCTCCGTGGGGGCACCCACATCGTGTTGCGTCAGCTCGACGGCGACACCGACGAAGACGTCAGCTTCGATCTCATGGTCGAAGACCTCGACGCCACTGCGGAGCGATTCTCCGCCGCCGGCTTCGAGATCACACCGATCCAAGACGGTCGTATCCACCGCTCGTTCCATGCGACCGCTCCGGAGCACTACCGCATCCAAGTGCTGGATTCGCACGCGGGCGATCGCGTCGTTTGATGCCGGCGCCCCCCTGGCTCGCAGCAGCGCCAATCGGGGTCACCACTGCCGTACCGGCCACCACACATCAAGCCCCGAAGCTCGATCGACGGAGGGGTCACATCGAGAGCGACCGCGGTGACCACGACGCACCTGCCTCACGACCCGCGCGCGGGAGACCTCGTCGGGAGCAGGTCGCCATCCTGCGTGCTGCCAGATCAGGTCAGTCTGGGCTGCAATCGCGCGAGCTCGGCGACCCGTTCGTCACGCACCACGCGTAGTCGTGGACTACGGCGGTGGTCTGGGTGGACCGCCACCCAGACGTCGACTTCGGGCTTCGGTCAGACCGGCGCCGCAAGTATGGGTCCGCACTGGGAGCATCACCCTGCGCCGATGCGTTGCCATACGTAGGCCGGCCAGCGTCCCCTTGATTGGCTGCGTCGAGAATTGCCTGAGAAGCTGAATAACAGCGTCCAAAGCCCCTAAACTACACTTCCCGACAACGGCGGAAATAGGCCGGCGGCATCGTCCGTAGAGCGTATGCCCCATGGTGCTCGCCCGATCGTCAACGCAACGCTCTGCCAGGTGGGCACCCCTGCTCGGCGCGGCATTGGTCGTGCTCGGTGGGGCGATTGGGTGCGGCGTGCTGGGACCGTCGACAATGGCGCAGGTCGAACCGATCCTGCGCGCGGGCTTCGGCTGCGAAGTCTCCATAGACCAGTCGCACATCGACAACGACCACCTCGTACTCGTGGGAGTGACGATCGCGGGCGGCCCCGTCGCCAGTGCCCCCCCGTTGCTAACGGCCCGTCGCATCGAGTTCGACCGCCCGGTGTCGGAGTTGATTGAACACGGACTCGGCGGACACGCCACCGTCGATGGCGGCTCGATCCATCTGGCGCTGGACGAGCGACGCTCCAACGTGCCCGCGATGCAGGCGCCCCTCGACCTGGAGTTCTCCGAGGCCCGCGTGGAGGTCCAGGTGCCCGGTGGCTCGACCGCGATCGAAGTCGACGATCTGGATCTGACGGTGACCCTCAGCCCCGCACAGGACGACCGACCAGCGCAGGCGCTCGTGTCGGTGACGCCCGCTTCCATCGAGGTGGCGGGCCTCGAATTATCGCGGCCCGCACTCGATGGCTGGATCAACGCCGACGGCACCTCATCGTGGACCGCGACGGCGGGGCGGACGGACCCGGCGCGAGACTCTGACGAGCGCACGATGAACGCCTCGTTCGCCTTCGAGACGCGCGACGACGCACTGCTGTGGACGCTCCATGCATCGGTCGGTCGGTGGCCCCTGGGGGAGCACGACGTGCCCTTGCTGACGCGGGTGTTTCCTCTGGCGGCCGGCAGCGACTCGCTCGAGGGGGAGCTCCAGCTGACCGTCGACCTGACCGGCCGGGGGCTGCGGCCCGACGCGATCGAGCGCGATCTGGCCGGCTCGGTACGCGCCCGCGTTCCAGGACTGGAGCTACCGCTCGACTCACTGCTGGGCCGGCTCGGACGCCACGCGGGGGTCGATGTGCAAACGCTGCGGATCTACGGGCTCGACGCAACCGCGACGGTGGCTGACGGCTGGATCGACTATCGAGTCTCGGCGGCCGACGGCGATCTGTTGCCGTTCGTGGGGCGCTCGTCGCTGGATGGTGCGCTGGAGCTCACCGTAGACTTGGCCCCCGCCCTCGCGCTCTCCGATCGGGCGCTGGCCAACAACGTGGAGATCGGCGGCACCCTGGACCGCCCGGCCCCCCGATTCTGACGAACCCACCCGCCTCACCGACGACCACTGGCTTCCCTCGATGCCGATGGGTCCAGCCGACCCAACCCGCGCTCGACCCCCTGTGCCGGCCTGAGACGACCGACCGATGCGGCTGCGATCGCCGTGGGCCCGCACGCGGCCGTCCGGGCAGCGACGAGCCGGCCGTTTTCAGTGCACCGCTCGATCCGATCTCCACGACGGCACCCATCAAGCGTCGGTCAGCGTACACGCGAAGGAACCCGAGACACGTGGTCGCAGGGCGTACAAAGTGGCATACGCGCTCGGTCCCACGAACGGGCATAGTGAAGGTCGATGCCCCGCCACTCCGTTCGCTCGCCGTTGCGTCGCTTCATCGTGCCGACCCGCGCGTCCGCTGTGGTTGTGACGATGACGGTCTCGTTCGTGGCCCAGGCTGGGCTGACCGACCCGCCCCGACCTCCGCAGCCCATCTGGGGCGGGACCGAGGTGCCGGAGTGCGGCTGGCCCACCACGGTCTTCATGGGTAGCTGCACCGGAACGCTGGTGCACCCCGAGGTCATCGTGTTTGCGTCGCACTGCCTGTTCTCTTCGGGTGGAACCGGCCCCGACTTCGCCACGTTTGGCGAGAACATTTACTCGCCCCAGCGCACCGTAGCCATCGACAGCTGCACCATGTTCCCGGGCTGGATCCCCGAGCCGAGCAGCTTCGGCGACGATATCGCTTTCTGTTTGCTCTCCGAGCCCATGCTCGACATCCCCATCGTGCCGATCTTGATGGGGTGCGAGACCGAGATGCTCGTGCCTGGTGCCCCTGTCACGCTGGTTGGCTACGGCGTCACCAACGACGACGGCTTCGGCCGCAAGCATGAGGTCACGACGCAGGTCAACGGATTCGACGGTCCAGAGCTCGAGGTCGGCGGCAATGGCACGGGCGCCTGCAACGGAGACTCGGGCGGTCCGGCGTACATCCAGCTCCCCGATGGATCGTGGCGAGTGTTCGGGGTGACCTCGCGGGGCACCGCGAGCAACTGCGCGTTCCCGTCCATCTATGGCCTCATCCACAGCCACACCCAGTGGATCGAGAACGAGACGGCCATCGACATCACGCCGTGCCACGACGCCGACGGCACATGGAACCCCGACGACCGATGCCACGCATTTCCCCTCACGCCCGCGGTGGGAGAGTCCTGCTGGGAGCAAGGCTGCGCCCTCGCGCAGTTGAGTGCTCCTTCGGCCAGCTGTGGTGACCCGATCGAAGAACCCGCGGGCGGCGGCAGCAGCAGCGGTGGAGGCACGTGCCCCGACGAGTCGACGGGAGCGGCCTCTGGAGACGCGACCGGCTTGCCCGGCGACACCGGGGCCGACTCGACCGGCCCTGCGCCGTCCCCTGCGACCGACAGCACCGGGGGCACGGCCGGCGACGCCGGACAGGGCGGCGACGACATGGGCGCCTGCTCCTGCCGCACTGACGCGCCTGCTCCTGCTGCCGCCTGGCTGTTGCTGCCCCTGCTCGCCCCGCGACGCCGTCGCCGAGCCCGCTGACCGCGGTTGATTCCGGACCGCGCTCGGGTTGGTATCGAGCACCGCCACTCAGCCTGCGATGAGCGTGTGACGGCCCCGCACGATCGCGTGGATCAGCTCCTGATCACCGACCACCGTCACGCTGTGCTCGGTGCCGTCGCGGTCGTTGATGACATCGCGGGGCTGCATGTACAGGCCCAGGCGGCTCCGCAACGCGCCATGCACGAGGAGGAACGACTCCTCACCCTGGTGTCGATCGCGAGCCGAGACGACGCCAGTTCCCTGCCGACCCTGCCGGCATGACGATTGGCCAGCACCGAACGGCCCGTACACCGCGCCCAGAGGCGGCGCGAGACGTGCTCGAGGGCTTGCGCCGGCCCTCGAATTGGAGACATACTGCCGACGGCTGATTCGGCGTCCACCAGAATTCAATAATTTCAAATTCTTACATCCCTATGGTCTACATCTCCAAGGTCTACACCAAGTCGGGCGACGGCGGCGACACGATGCTCGCCAGCGGGTCGTTCGTTCGCAAACACACCGCTCGTATCGAGGCCTACGGCACGGTCGACGAGTTCAACGCGACAGTCGGGATGGTGCGGATCGAGCTCGCCCGCGAGCCGCGGCGTACCGGGGCCGAGGTGGTCTTCGATGAGATCGACGCGCAGCTCACTCGGATTCAGCAAGAGCTGTTCGACCTGGGCGCGGAGCTGGCGACCCCAGGCGCGGCCGATGGCGAGGGCAAGCTGCGGGTCGAGGACCGGCACATCGAGCGGCTGGAGAACGAGCTCGATGCCTGGAACGATCCGCTGCCCGCGCTCAAGAGCTTCGTGCTGCCCGGGGGAGGACCCGTGGGCGCGGCGTGCCACGTGGCGCGCACGGTGGGCCGCCGAGCGGAGCGACGAGCGGTGCTGCTGTCGGATACCGAGGGCGAGCAGGTTCGACCCGAGGCGCTGCGCTATCTCAATCGGCTCAGCGACTATTTCTTCGTGCTCGGCCGCGCGATTGCGCATCGGCTGGGGGACGAAGAGACGATGTGGACCCCCGCGTCGAGCTGATGCCCGCTGAGGCGGGTGCAGCAGCGGTCTGCGGCCCCGCAGCGGGGAGACGGTCCGGGGGTGGACCGGTGATGTCGGCGTAGAGGCCAGCCGGACAAACCGCGGCGGCGCTGCGACTTGCTGGAACGGCGTGCGTCTTGGGCCTCCGCTGCCCCTCGGCTGCGGATCCACCCATGCAACACGCACCCCCTCGTCGCCCCCTGTCGTGGCTCCCCTGGCCCGTGTTCCTGTCCCTCGTCGCATGCGGACCGGTTCGCGAGGACGAGGCGTCGACGACGGGCATGACCGGACTGGGCGGGCTCGGTTCGGAGGCCGGCGACGCCGACCAAGAGCCCTCGGCGGATGCGACCGGCGGCGAGCGGCTCGATGTCGGGGCGACGGCAGGAGCCTCGGCCGCGGAGGACGGAGGCAATGCGATGGGCTGTCAACGCGTCGACGTGGTGCTGGCCATCGACAACTCCGGGAGCATGGGCGAGGAGATCGAGGCACTGCGAGGCCCGGTGCTCGACGCATTCCCGCAGGCTCTGCTGTCGGTCAACGGCGGAATCGAAGACTTCCGACTCGGGGTCATCGACGCGTGCCCCAAGCCCGCGTTCTTCCACGACTCGGGGGCCGATGGCGACTGCGGGTTCTCGACGGGCGAGAACTCGATGAGCTCGCAATCACCAGCGCTGGCAGAGGAGTTCTCGTGTGTCACCGACTTCGTCGAGGACGGCTTCAGCGGCGCCCCGGATGCGTGCATCGACTCGGGTGACTTCGACGATGATGACGAGCAAGCGGCACTCACGGCGGCCACAGCCGTCTCGGGTGAGGCCCTGGCCATCAACGCGGACTTCTTGCGCGAAGACGCGCTGCTGTTCGTGGTGACGGTGACCGATGAAGACGAAGCGTTGGTCGACGTGGACGACATCGACACGATCCGCGAGTCGCTCCTGGCGGCCAAGGGTGGCAACGTCGATCGAATTGCATGGCTGGGCATCGGCGGCGGATCGAGCTGCGAGGGGCCCTACGGTTCCGCCAAGCACGCACAGCACCTCGAAGCCCTGAGCCAGACCTTCATCGACGACGGACGCGGGATGTTCTGGGACTTGTGCGAGGGCAGCCTCGAAGAGGCATTCACGACGGCCATCGAGCAGATCGTCGACCCGGCATGCGAGCAGTTCCCCACCCAGGGTTGAGGACACGATGCCCCAGTCCCTCGTGCTAGCCGCCGCGGGCAAGACCCCCGTGCGCCCCACCCCCCGACTCCACGGGGCTCCTACGACACGCGGGCTCCACCGCGGGCTGATAGACTGGCGTGATGGCGGGGGAGTCAGCGCTCGCACGAGCGTTCGTGGAGGCGATCGTCGACCCGCCCACGAAA
>JAHZJA010001391.1 GCA_022601155.1 Deltaproteobacteria bacterium
ACAAGCCGAGGACGGTCTCAACGAGATGACCCTGCTGTACATGAGCGGCCACCTGGAAGAGGCACTGTTGATCGGTCACGCATCATTGGAGCGACTGGAACGCACGGGGTTCGCGGAGGGCATCGCCGACGCCAAGAGCCGCGTGGGCTCCCTGCTGTCCATCGCCGGCCGACATGCCGCGGCCCGAACGATGCTCGAGCAGGCGTACTTCTCGGCCGGGGCCATGAAGGACGACGAGGTCGCCGCGGCGGCGGCACGCCACCTCGCGGGGATCGGGGCAGGACCCGCGCCCCACGGCATCGAGTGGGTCCGCGGCTGGGCGTCGCACGCTTCGATGCTGCACGCTCGGCTCGGTATGTCGAGCTCGTTCGAGGAGGCCGAGGTCCACGAGAGTCTCGCCGCGGCCCTGGCCGACGTCGATAGTCCCGGATCCCAGCCCGAGGAGATCGAGTTGATCGGCAAGGCACGAGACATCCGAGCGTCGCTCGTGGGCGAGGACCATCCCGCAGTCCTCGTCGCCGACATCAACCTCGCCGTCTACGCCGCACAGGAGGACCCGCATGTCCCGCTCGACCGTATTCGTTCCGCCGGCAAGAGGCTCCGGCTCGCCCTCGGCCCCGGTCATCCCACGATGGTGAGCATGCACTTGATGACGGGCGGAATCCTCGCCGAGCGCGGCCAGCTCACCGAGGCACTGGCCGACATGGACCGCGCCATCACCCTGTCGGTGGACGTCAACGGCCCCGACCACCCCCAGACCATGCGTGCACGAGAGATCCGCGAAGAGGTGATGGCACTGCGCCAGCCCTAGCCCGGGGGCGCGATGCTCCCGGCCGGGCCATCGAACGCTCAGCGCTCGACCCTCAGACCCACCACGCCCCGCGGCGGTCGTCCTCTCCACGGCACCGCACAGTCCAGGTCATTGCCGCCTGCGATGCCAGCCCCTCGAGATCGAGTCGCTCGAGGACGGTTGGGTTGCTGTCGTGGGGAAACACCTCGCGCAGATGGTGGCGGATGGCACCGACCGCGTCGGGGTGTCGCCCCGAGAATCGACGGGCGAGTCCCACGGCCGTCAACCACCATCCAGGTTGGGTCCGAAGGTTCGCGCCCCCTACCCCACCAGCCCGGCCGCAGAGGCCATCCAGTCCTGGATGACGTCGCGCAGCAGCACGTACTCGAGCGCAGCGATCGCGAGGAACGGACCAAAGGGCACGCGCTGGCCACTGACGCCCGCGTCGGGGTCTTCCTCGCCGAGCTGCGGGTCGTCGCCGTGAACCTCCTGGAGGTCGGAGTTGGCGACGGTGCGGCCCATGAGCAACAGCGGGACCGAGACGATGAGGCCCTGCACCGCGCCCGCACCGATGGTCCACACCAGACCGGGCAGCCCGGTGAAGGCCCCGACCATGAGCAACAGCTTGGCGTCGCCGAGACCCAGCGCCTCGATGCCGCGCCACTTGAGGTACAGCAGCCGGATGCCGGCGAACAGGCCGTAACCCACGGCACCCGCCATCAGCGACTCGGACCACTCGATGCCGAGCCACTGCGGCTGCACGAACGCCAGCAGAGCCCCGGCGGCGGCCAGCGGCAGCACGATGATGTCGGGGATGATCCAGTAGTCGAGATCGATATAGGTGATGACCAGCAGCGCCAGCCCGAACGTGAGCCACACCAGCCACGGCCACAGCGAAGGCCCACCCCCCGCCACCAGCGGCAGGTGCACGAGCTTCATGTACAGCGCAAACGACAGCACACCCGCGAGCAGCTCGACCATGAGGTAGCGCAGCGAGAACGGCTCACCACACTTGCGACACCGACCCCGCAACACGAGGTAGGAGATGACCGGGATGTTGTCCCAGGCGGCGATCGGGGTCTCGCAGCCGGGGCACCGCGAGCGCGGCCGCATGACCGACAGACCCAGCGGCACGCGATGGATCACCACATTGGCGAAGCTGCCCCACATTGCCCCCCACACGAAGGCGACCACGCGGGCCCACGGCGACAGCAGGATCCCCAGCAAGAATGGGTCGACCGAGACCGGCGTGACGGGGATCGCGAGCAGACCCACACCGAGACCCTGCACGCCTCCCCCTGCAACGGCAGTTGCTGCCCATGACGCACTCTCCAGCACCGTGGGCACAGCATAGCCCCCACGACCATGGTTGGCATGCGCCGGCAGCCACCTCTATGCTCCGGCCGTGCGACGTCCTGGCACAGCCGCGCTTGTCGCGTTGACGTTGGGGTCCCAGCCCGGCTGTGGTGATGACAGTTCGTCATCGGCGGCCGAACAATCGGCGTCCCAGCCCGGGGGCGCAACCGCGACCGACTGGACCGCGCGTCTCGCCGAGCCCACCGTCGCCGACCTGCTCGCGGCCTTGGCCCAGCCCCACGCCACGCTCCGCGACGCCGTCGGACCCCATCGATTGCACACGACCACGAGCTTCGCGCTCGTGCCCACCACCCCGTCGTCCGCCCGCCCGGCCCTCGACTCGCCGGTCGTGCCGTCGCAAGCGGTGGAAGACGAGCTCACCCTGTCGTGGGGGACCACCGCCGAGCAAGGGGTGCGCCTGTCACTGACCCAAGCCAACGATCACGATCGCGGTCGTGACGTGGTGGTGATCGACGAGACCATCTACGTCCGCCAGGCCCACCGCGGGTGGTTCCACTATCCGCGGGATTCCGATCTCATCGAGCAATGGCTCGACGACGCGCAGCGCTCGGCTCACGATGCCGTCCAGCTCGCCGCGCCACGGTTGTCACTGCACGCCACCCCGGTTCCGGGCGAGGGGCTCGACGGAGGCCCGGCCGTAGAGATCGCCCTGGCCCTTGGGGAAACCCGCGACGGGGCCGCAATTGCGGCCGGCCCGACCCAAGCCTGGCGTGACCAGGCTCAGATCGACGCGGTCACGGGGGCCGTGCGACTCGACACTGTCAGCGGTGCATGGCTGTCGGCCGACATCGACGTGAGTTATTCGCTGTCGGGCCCTGACGGACAGCCGCTGCAGGGCCGATTGCACTTGAAGGGGGATGTGGTGCCTGGCCCGCCGTCACCCATTCAGACGCCGACCGCCTCGCAGCCCCTCCCCCAGCGGCAGCGCTACGAGCAGCAACGGCGCGAGCTGCTCGACGGGCTTGCCGGGCCCTGAGCTTGCGAGCTAGAACAGTTGGTGAGTGAGCAGCACCAGCGGTTCCCCCTCTTCCGTCAGCTCGACGTCTGCATCCACGGTCCCTCCGACCTGGAGCCCGGACGACTTGCCGGAGGAATTGCGCGCCGCCATCGACGCAGCTCTGGACAAGAAGGCCCTGGCTCCGGCCGTACTGCGTGTCACCGACGTCGCGGGCTACACCGACTGGGTCGTGATCCTCTCGGCCCGCTCCGAGCGCCAGGTGGCCGCCATCGCCGACGCGATCAGTCGCGCCCTCAAGGGCCTGGGTCGGCCCGCCCGCGGCACCGACGGCTTCGACGGACACCAGTGGGACCTGCTCGACTACGACGACTTCATCGTCCACGTCTTCCACCACCCGGTGCGCACCCACTTCGACCTCGAGAGCATGTGGAGCGACGCGCCGCGCGTGGAGCTGGGCCTGCCGCATGACGTGATGGACACGTCCGGGCTCGACGACGTGTTCGCAGCCGCTCCGCCCTCTACGGACTTTCGCGGCGACAACCGCTTCGGCGGCTACGACGACGAGTTCGAGGACGACGACGAGGACGACGACGAGGACTACGGCTGGGACGACGAGCTCGAGACCAAGGCCGATGCGCCCGACGCTGTCCCCGCCGACACCGCGGCCGAGTCCGAGCCCGAGTCCCCCCCGACCTGAGCGCTCTCGGCCGTGCGACTGCGGGTCCTGGCCATCGGCAAGCTCAAGGACGCACGGCTCGAGGGGCTGTGTGACGACTACGTCAAGCGGTCCCGGGCGATGTTGCCGATCGAGCGCGTCGTGTGTCGCCAGCCACGTGACCAGTGGCAGCGCGCCGAGGAACCGGGCGGCAAGATCGTGGTGCTCGATGAGCGCGGAGAGCAGGTCGACACCCCCGCCCTGGCCCGGTGGCTCGAGCACTGGCGCGACGGGGGCGTCCGCCGGGTGGATCTACTCATCGGCGATGCGCACGGACACGACGCCGCCGCACGAGCCCGCGCAGACCGGGTGCTTGCCCTCTCGAAGCTGACGCTGCCCCACCGGCTGGCGCTGGTGCTGCTGTGCGAGCAGCTGTACCGAGCCGGTACGATCTTGGCGGGCCACCCGTACCACCACGGTTGAGCCTGGATCCCCCGCCTCCGACCCCGACGTGCCGCAACGGTCATGGCGACGGGGTCGACAACCGCGGTCGTGCTCCTCGACCTGCTGTTTCCCCCCGTGTGCCTGGGATGCGGACTACTGCTGCGCGCCCAGGCTCCGGCCGCTCTGCCTCTTTGCGCGTGGTGCACCCCCGAGCACCTGCCCCTGCCGCCCGAGGCGATCGAGCGCGACGGCATCACCGCCGTGCATGCCTACGGAGGTCCGCTGCTGCGCGCGCTGGGCCGGCTGAAGTTCCACCGCCAACCGGCCTGGGCCGGCCCGCTGGGGGCCGTGCTGTCGGGGTCGGATTCGTTTGGCGCCGCACCGTGGGATGCGATCGTGCCCGTGCCGCTGCACCCCAGCCGGCTGCGGGCGCGGGGCTACAACCAAGCGACCTTGCTCGCTCGCCACGCGCGGCTGCGGCTGCCCGGCGGGCGGCCCCCGCTGCGGCCTGGCTGGTTGTCCAGAGTGCGCGCCACCCCACCGCAACACCGGCTGGCCGCGGCCGAGCGGCGGACCAACCTCCAGGGTGCCTTCAACTGCCTGCGCCCGAGGCGGGTGGCGGGGCGCAGGATCTTGCTGGTGGACGACGTCACCACCACCGGAGCCACGCTGAGCGCGGCCCGAGCGGCGCTACGGGCCGCGGGCGCGCTGCAGGTGGGTGCGCTTGCCCTGCTCCGGACGGTCGCATAACGTCGCCGACACCGTGGCCAAGACGAAGAAGGTGAAGAGCTTGGCGCCGCCGGGCTCCTCCTTGGCGCAAAACCGCCGGGCCACCTACAACTACGAGATCCTCGACCGTTTCGAGGCCGGGCTCGTGCTGGCGGGGAGCGAGGTCAAGGCGATCCGCGACCGCAAGGTCAGCCTCGCCGAGTCGTTTGCGCAGTTCCGCGGCGACGAGCTGTTCTTGATGAGCATGCACGTGGGCGAGTTCCCCCAGGCGCACAAGCGCAACCACGAGCCGCTGCGACCGCGCAAGATGCTGCTGCATCGCCGTCAGCTCGACAAGCTCTACGGCGAGGTCCAAAACACCGGCATGGCCCTGCTGTGTCTGCAGCTGTACCTCAAAGATGGTCGCATCAAGGCCGAGCTCGGCCTGGGCCGCGGCAAGAAACTCCACGACAAGCGCGCGAGCATCAAGGAACGCGATCAGAAGCGCGAGGTCCAGCGAGCGCTGCGGGAGCACAATTGAACGACCCCCGGACCGAGGCCGCGCAAACGGTAGAGAGCTTGCTGACTCGGGCACGCCGCGAGCCGCTGTCTGCCGCCGATTGCCAGCGAGCGTTGGCCGCCGTCCCCCTGGTTCCGGGTCGAGTCCGTCATCTGGCCCACGCACTGTCGGCGCAGCGCGACGCGGCCTCGGTGGCAGCACTGCTGCAGCTGCCCCCCCACGTTCCCGGGGTGGTCGAAGGCCTCCACGGGGCGATCACCGCCGGCGTGAGCCGAGCCCGTCGCGACGGCAGCCCCTGCCCACACCTGCTCGCGATCGACTTTCGACGCTCCCGGGCCCGCACGTTCTCCTCGCTGCTCACACGGGCACGGCAAGTGTTCGGGTCGGACTACGAGCGGCTCGACGTGGGCGGAGAGCCACGGTTTCGGGTCGGAGTCCACACCGGTCGCGGCACCATGGCCGGACAGGTGGCCGCCAAGGCACAGGACATCCAGTGGCTCCACGGTCGACTGGGCAAGCTCAAGGGCACCCGGCTATGGATCAACGGCTGGACGTTCGCCGTCGACGGGGCGTGGCGAGCCCCGATCCAGGTCCATCTGGTCCGGGCATGGCTCGGGTGGGCAGCCACCCAGACCCAAACACGGCGCTAGTCTCCGGACCATCGGAGCGTCGTGTGGCAATGAGCAGCAAGGCATGAGTACGACCGGACATCGCATCGAGCGAGCGCTGCGCGCGGGCGTCCGCGGTGTGCTGCTGAGCACCACGGACGAGACGCGGGCGGTGGAGCTGCTCGAGACGATCGCGGAGCAGCAGGGCTGGCCCCTGCACACGTGGAGCGCGGCCTCCGGAGTCGATCAGTCCCACCCCGAGGCCCTCGACGTGCTGCTGCAGCGGCTGGCCCAGTCGGCCGACGATGCCCTGTGGGTCTTGTTCGACGCGGCCGCGAGCCTGCAACCGGCGGCCTCCCGTCGCGCCCTGCGGGAGCTCGTGCAGCGCGAGCGAGGCCCGGCCGTGGTGCTCGTAGAGCCTCCCGGCCCCGGCGTCGTCCATCTTCGAGCCATCCCGGAGCTCCTCGACATCGATCTGCCGCCGCCCGATCTGGCCGCGCTCACCGAGCATATGGCCTGGGTGGCGGACGTGCTGGGCGAGCACGGTCATCCGCAAGCCCCCCAGGGCCTGCGACCCCACGCCGCGACCTTGGCCAGCACGGCGCTGGGACTGTCGCGGCACGCGGTCGACCGGCTGCTGGCCGAAGGCGTGCTCGAGCACGGCCCCGACCCGGAGGCGCTGCGTCGATTCATCGCAGCACACAAGCCCGCCACGCTCGATCGCGAGGGGATGCTCGAGCTGTGCGAGCCCGTGCCCTCCCAAGAGCTCGCGGGGCTGGAGCACCTCAAGGCCTGGCTGTCGCGGCGTGCCCTGGCCCTGACCCCCGGGGCCCGCCACGCCGCCATCCCCTCGCCACGGGGGGTCCTGCTGCTGGGGGTGCAGGGCTGCGGCAAGAGCCTGGCTGCTCGCGTGGCGGCGCAGCTTCTGGGGCTCCCGCTGGTGCGGCTGGAGCCCGGCCGGCTGTTCGCGGGCACCGTCGGCAGCAGCGAGGCGAACCTCCGCCACACCCTCGCGCTGGTCGAGCGGCTGGCCCCCGTGGTGCTGTGGATCGACGAAATCGACAAGGGCCTGGCCGGGGCCGATGGGGCGGCCAGCGATGCCGGAACGACGGCACGGGTCATCGGAGGGCTGCTGACGTGGCTGCAAGAGCGACAGCAGCCCGTGTTCGTGGCCGCCACCGCCAATCGGGTCGACACCCTGCCTCCGGAGCTTCTGCGACGCGGTCGTCTCGATGAGATCTTCTTCGTCGATCTGCCCGACGCCGACCAGCGAGAGGCGATCTTGCGGGTGCATCTCGAGCTGAGCCCCCGCCGAACGCTGGGGGCCGCCCCGCCGTGCGCCGACCCGTGGCCCGCGTTTGCCGAGGTGATTCGCAGTGCCGAGGGCTGGAGCGGCGCCGAGATCGAAGCGGCCGTGATCGAGGCACGACTCGATGCATTCGCCGACGATCGGCCCGTGAGCGCCCTAGATCTGCAGCGAGCGGTCGGAGCCACCGTGCCGCTGTCACGAACACGCGCAGAGTCGATCGCGTCACTGCGAGCGTGGGCGACCGACCGAGCCCGCCCCGCTTGAACCAATCGCGGGCTGGCCCGCCGTCGAACTTCGGCCCCCATGCAACACCAGGCGCCGGCTTGTTGCATACTTGCCGCGACGTGACGACGCTAAGCTTCGCCCGCAACACCAAGGCTCTACTCAAAGGAGCCAAGGAGCTTCTCCTCATCGCACCGGCTCGGCTGCTCGATGCCAAGCGGTTGCCACGGTTGTTCGGCCGTCGTCTCGACGCGCTCGCCCGCGACCTGGCATCGGACCTCGCTCCGGGACAACGGGGAGCGGTCTCCACGTCGTTGGGTGCCGAGGGCGTACGCTGGATGCACGTCGGCGCCCTGCCCAACGATGTCTCCCGCTACAACTCCCCCGCCCGCGCCGAGGCCATCCGCCACACGGTGAGCCAGGCCGGACTGGGCCTCAAGGGCAAGCTCGCGATCGTGCTGGTGCTCGAAGATCCCGCCCACTATCTGGCCGCGGCCGGAGCGGTGAGCCGAGCGCTTCCGAAGTACTCCGCCAAGAGCAAGCCTTCCCGCCAGCGCGTGCAGCTCATCGCCGTCGACACCAAGGGCGCGGTGATCGAGGTCGATCCCGTCATCAGCAACACGGTCGAGTACGCACGCGACTCCGCGGCACTGGTCGACACACCACCGTCCGAGCTGCATCCGGGTGAGCTGTCGGCGCGCGTGCACGCAGCTCTCGCCGACGTCGAGGGGGTGACGATCGAGGAATACGTGGGCGATGCCCTCGTCGAGCACGGACTGATGGGCATCCACAGCGTCGGTCGGGCCGCGATGGCCGAGCCTCGCATGCTGGTCGCCACCTACGACCCGGGCGACGCCTCCCGACACGTAGCGCTGGTCGGCAAGGGCGTGACGTTCGACACCGGTGGCCTTCACATCAAGGCACGCGGATCCATGGAGGGCATGAAGGCCGACATGGGCGGCGCCGCGGCGGTGTTCGGGGCCTTCCGCTCGCTGGTCAGCAGCGGCTGCAAGCACCGCGTCTCGTTGCTGATGTGCATGGCCGAGAACTCGGTCGACTCCAACTCGTACAAGCCCGACGACGTGCTCACGATGCACTCGGGCAAGACGGTCGAGATCAACAACACCGACGCCGAAGGTCGACTGTTGCTGATGGACGGACTCAGCTGGGCCGCGCGCGAACTGGGTGCGGATGTCATCTTCGACGCCGCGACACTCACCGGCGCCCAGCTCATCGCGACGGGCGTAATTCACGCAGCGATCGTGACCAACGACGCGGATATGGAGTCCGCGATGGTCAACTCAGGCAAGGTCACCGGCGACCTCGTTCATCCGCTTCTATTCGCACCCGAACTTCTGC
>JAHZJA010001392.1 GCA_022601155.1 Deltaproteobacteria bacterium
ACTCCCATGGAGCCGAGCGCTGGTCGTTCTCCGATCCCCACGATCCGGCCGTGGCTCGGCTGCTCGCGTGGGGTCCGGCGGGGATCGGCGGCTTCGCCGAGCATGGCCACGATGCCGACGGGGGCGTGTGGCTGGAGCGCCCCGGGTCCTCCGGGCGGCTGGACACCTGGCTGCGGCAAGGCCCTCATCCGTGGGCCGAGGTGCGCCCGCTGGTGCTCTCGCTGCTGTCGCGGCTGGAATGGTGCGAGGAGCACAGCCTCAACGCCGGGCCGCTGCGCTCTCACGAGGTGGGCATCGACATCGAGGCCGGGACGGTCGTGCTTCGGGCCGAGTCGTTGGTGCGAGGCCTGGCCGGAGCCCCGACGACCTCGGCCACGGGAAGTCCCGGGATGTCGCGGTATGTGCCGCCCGCCCAAGCCCGTGGCGAGCCCTGGGATGCGGCGGCGAGCCGCTATGTGGCGGCGTTGTGGATGTACCGTGCATTGGCGGGCCATCACCCGTTCTCGGGCAAGGGGCTGCGCCGAGGGCTGGAAGAGCAAGCCGATCGCGGTGCACCACCGTTCGACGAGGCGGTGGCCATGGCG
Organism: Deltaproteobacteria bacterium; assembly: GCA_022601155.1. Classification (GTDB taxonomy): domain Bacteria; phylum Myxococcota_A; class Polyangia; order Nannocystales; family Nannocystaceae; genus Paraliomyxa. The sequence continues at coordinate 585 of JAHZJA010001392.1, forward strand.
CTGCCGCCTGGAGTGCAGTCGCTGTGTCTGCAGATGCTCGACCCCGATCCTCGTCAGAGGCCGCCCTCCGCGGCGAGTGTCTTGGCCAAGCTGCGAGGGCTGACCGAGATCGCGGCGGCACCCCCGGCGGCCACGCCCTCCGCCGTGGCCGTGCACCGGGTCAAGACGGTGCCCGCGGTGGCGCCACGCCCTTCGGCCTCACCTGCCCCCCGCCAAGGGCGAACGTGGCGACGGATCATGCTCGGACTGCCCATCGTGGGTGGCCTCGGGTTGGCCGCTGCACTGGGCTCGGTGGTGGAACCACCGCCCGCCGTCGCTTCGCCCACCGTGGGGGCCGCACGCCCGCTGACGCTCGAGCAGACCAAGGCCGACGACTGTGCCGCCTGCCACCCTCGGCAAGTGGCGCAGTGGACCCAGTCGGTCATGGCTCACTCGATTCGCAGTCCGCTGTTTCAGGGCCTCGAGATCCTCATCCAGGAGCAGGTGGGCCGCGACTTCGACTGTCCGGAGGGAGCCGGAGCACTGCGGACGGCCGACCCCCGCACCGCGTGTCGCAATCCCGACAACGGGCTGCCGATCACCGGTTCAGGGGGAGAGCTGTGGTGCGTCAACTGCCATGGTGCGGCCGAGAACCTGCGTGCCGGACTCCCCGCGTGGGATGGCCGCTCGCGCGACGCCAGCAGTCGCCAGCCGCTGGGTGACCTGCTCCCCGCGGCCACCATGGAGGGCATCACCTGCGCCGTGTGCCACACCGCCCACGGCCCGGTGCAGCCGGGCAACGAGCTGCGCGGGGACTACGAGGGCAACCCTTCGTGGGTCTCGTTCATCACGGGCCAGCGGTTCTTCGCGCGGCCAGAGGATGCGCAAGGGACCCCGGGCATCGCCAACAGCGGCTATCACCTCGACCCGTCCACGCTGCTGGTGGGTGCGGGGCGGCGGGGGACCACGGTGCCCGGTGGCGCTCACCTGCGGCCCTCGGCCCAGACGCGCGACTATCTGAAGTCGAGCGAGTTTTGCGGAGCGTGTCATGACGTTCGGCTGTTCGGCACCGACGTCGTGGGCGTTCGTCAGCGAGGCGAGCACTTCAAGCGGCTGCGCAACGCCTACAGCGAGTGGCGGACCTGGGCCGACGACGAGCGCCGCTCGGGCCGCCAGCCTGCGTCCTGCCAGGACTGTCACATGAGCGAGTACCCGGGGCTGTGCGTCGACGACGAGCAGGGCCTGGGGGGTGCATTCGTCGACCCGGGAGCCACGGCGCTGCGCCGCGCGTGCCCTCCGGGGACGCACTTCGAGGCCCGGGCCCCCGGACAGTATCCACGAGGCCGCGCCGCGATTGCCTCGGGACAGGACACGACCGTCACCAGTCACTACTTCTCGGGGGTCGACGCACCGCTCACCAACGGACTGTCGGAGGAGCTGCTCGACGACCCGCGTCTCGATGAGCTGGGCCTGCCTCGGGGGCTCCGACCTCGGCGAGATCTGCTGCTCGGACGCACGTTTCGATTCGAGGTCAACGGTGCGGGGCGTCGCGGAGCCACGCTGGAGGTCCCGATCGAGCTCGAGAACGTGGGCGCGGGGCACCGGGTGCCCGCCGGCTTCTCGCAAGAGCGGGAGATCTGGGTGCACCTGCGCGTGACGGATGCACGGGGCCGGGTGCTGTACGAGGTGGGACGAGTCGATCGTGGCGACCAAGACCTGGCCGACAAGCGCTTCTTGCGGATCAACGTCGACGATCGCTTCGTCGACGACAAGGGCCGCCCGCTGGGCATGTTCGGGGCCGACATCACCGACGGGCCGGACGTTCCGCAGTGGAATCCTCCGCCGCTGTCGGGGGCCACGCGGTTCACGGGGCAGGGCCTCATCAACCTCCAAAACGGGTTCCTGCGCTGCGTCAAGTGCATCGGGGAGATCGACGTGTTCGGACGATGTCAGGCCGGGCCAGGGCAGGGCCGGACCCGCGCCGATCGCTTCGACGATGGGGTGTACGATCTCGACACGGGCGAGTGCATCTCCAATCTCGCGGGCGAGCAGGCCCTGTTCGAGACCTACTTTCCCGTGGGCGGGCTGGACTCCACCCGTGGGGTGACCAAGGCGCCCGATGCGATCATCGACACTCGCTCGGCGCCGCCTGGGGTGCCGCTGCGCTACACCTATGCGCTGCCCGTGGGGCGAGGCACGGGCCCGATCTCGATCGAGGCGCGGTTGATGTTCCGAGCGTTTCCGCCGTTCTTGGTGCGGGCGTTCGCCGACTATGAGGCCCTGCAGGCGGCACGCGGCAACCGACGCCGGGGACCGTTGGTCACCCACGAGATGCTCGAGCGACTCGAGGTCGTCGAGCTGCATCGGGTCCAGGTCGAGATTCCATGACGGACCCGTGGGCGGTGGTGTGGAGCACGCCCGTGCTCCGAGGCCTGGACGACGCGGCCCGCCATCGGCTCGCCGCGGCCGGGCGGTTGCGTCGGTTCGAGGCCGGTCAGCCCATCTATCGTGAGCACGACCCCAGCGATGCGTTCTTCGTGGTGGTGGACGGCTCGGTCGAGCTCCGAGCCCAGCGGCGAGGCGACGAGGGCATCTCGGTGCTGCGTGTGGTCAGACCCGGCGACACCTTTGGCGAGGATGCGCTGGCCGACGGCGACACGCGGCGCGGGCAGGCGTGGGGCCCCCGGCCGACGTCGGGGGGCC
>JAHZJA010001393.1 GCA_022601155.1 Deltaproteobacteria bacterium
CGCCGTCGAGATCGCCGATCGCCGCAAAGCCTTGGCCCAGGTTCTCGTTGGGCTGCCCCCGCAGCACGTACCCGCCCAGATCGCGGGCGACGTCGCCGAGATGGATCCAGGCCGCGTCGGTCTTGCCCCGTACGATGTACAGCAGCCCGCGTCCGTCTTCGGCACCGGCGAGGCTCAACCCGATATCGGTGCGACCATCGCCATCGATGTCGCCGATCATTCGCGTCTTGAGCTGATAGCGCGACCAGGAGGGAACGCCACCGATCCACACCCCACCGTCGCCCGCCCGGATGGCCGACAGGCTGCGCGGCTCCGTGGTCGAGCGTCCCCAGACGACGTAGGCCTCGGCCGTCAGCTCATCGGCCGGGCCCGGGATGACCAGCGAGATCAGAAGGTCGGCGTACCCATCCCCATTGAAGTCACCCGCGCTGCCCAGGTACTCGACGTAGTAGAACCTCACGTCGAGCCCAATCTCGATGTTGGGCTCGGCCTGCAGCTGTGTGTCGTCTTGCGAGCCGAAGGTAGGCATACCGCGGACGATCACCACCCGCCCCTTGTAGGAGTCGGTGTTGCGACGAACGATGGCCAGGTCGTCGAACCCGTCGCCGTCGTAGTCACCGAAGGCGGTCACCTTTCCGCTGGCGCCATGCGGACGCAGGATGGGATCGGCCGGCGGCGGGGTGGTCGGAGCGTCGATCACTGCGATGGCGGGGTCGAGTGCATACTCGACGGGGTCGCCTTCCTTCGCGGTGAACCGCAGTCGTACCGTGCGGTCGGCGGCGATGGTCAGCCTCTCGAGCGTGCGGCCATCGTGCTCCACCTTGCCCACCGGGAGCGGATCGTGCTCACCGTCGACGACCGCGAGCATGTATCCCATCGCCACCGTGCCCGAGATCTGCAGGGCCCGACCGCCCGCGAGGACGCGATAGGCGAGGGTGTCGCCCCCGGGCAGCGCTCGCCACGATCCGCCCAACGCCTTCGGCACTCGGAGCCACGAGGTGTCGCAGGGGCCGTTGAGAGCGCACTGCCCGTGGAGCATCATGGTGCCGTCGTCGGCCACGGTCAGCGTACCGGGCGGCTCGCGATCGACCGGCAGCGTGCCTTCGGCGTGCCAGACTCCATCGGCCCCGATCGTCCACAGCGCGATCGATTTGGGTTGCTCACAGCGCAGCACCCCGGCTCCAGCGGCATCATGGATGGTGAGGGGGTGCGTACACGCGGCGGGGAGCTCGACCGAGCGCAGCGTTCGGCCGGCTTCGTTCCACAGTGCGACGTGAGGCCGCCGGGTGATCTGCGAGCTCGGGGGCCTCACCCACGGCTCGTCGTCGTCGATGCCGGAGGACAGAGCATCACTGAACAACTGAGCCCAGCGGGTGGTCGGACGCGGGCGGGGGCCGGTCGTTCCTCGTAGGGGCTCGTCGCCGTCACCCCCGACGCCGCTCATACCGAGCCCGCCGACGCCCCCGGGATCGTCGCAGGGGGGGACCCGGCGCGATGGGGCGGCAGGAACTCCCAGGGTGATGAACGGTCCGGTGGGTCCGTATTGGACCTCGTCGTCGAGGGACGTCAGCGACTCCCAATAGTCGAACTCCCGGTCGTCCTTGGTCTCGACCCAGTGGATGCCATCTCGGGATAAGACGTTGGCGCAGGAACTCGGACCATCGTCGGCGATCCAGTCACCGGAGCGCTCGAGCTGTCCCACGTCCGCGGGGGCCGCGGTCCAGCGACGATCACGGCGCCGAAGGCTGAACGCCGCGAGCGTGCCGTCGTCCGACTTCCCCTGGACGACGACCACACCATCGGAGCGCGTGAACACCTCGATGTGGGTCACAGGTCGGGGGAGGTCGGGCAGGGAGGCGAAGCTCTTGCCGTCGTCGGTCGAGCGCATCACCCCCGCCGAGGTGGCGGCCACGATCGATCCGGCCGCGAGGTCCCAGCGCAGGGCCCCGGGGACCCGCCCCACGGGGCTCATGGCGGCATCCCATGTCGGGGCGCGCCACAGCGATCCATCCTCGCGGGCAGCGACGAGCCCGTCGCGCTCATCGAGGGCGAGCCACTCGACCTGGGAGTCGATCGCCCGAGTCCCCACGACTCCGCTCTTGGCATCGACGACGAGCAGCCCGCCCAGTGAGCTCAGGATTGCCCGCGATCCCCCCGCCGCGGCGAGCTCGACCGTGCGAGACAACGAGTACGGCATCACCACCCGTGCCGCAGGAGGGAGCCACCACGCGGGGGGCTCTCCTTCGGATGCGGGCAGGCGGTACAGAGCGGGAGCGGACGAAGCGGTCTCGGAAGACGCGGCGACGGGTCTTGCGTCGGTCTGTGCCTCGGACGAAGGGGGCGACTGGGGGATGGGCGCGGGAGCGCGGGAGCAGCCCGCGACCATCGCGGCGAGCAAGGCGAGCGTAGGCAGACGCATGGGGTACCCCGACGGTAGCGAAACACGTCGCGGCTAGGCCAGCGATGTCTATCGTCGCCGCTGTGACACGACGGCGGCGCGCTATGGGCACTCGGTGAGCTGCTCGATCCAGGTGCGCACGACGTGGCCGTGCGGATCGGGGATCGAGGTACCCACCGGCGGCATCTGCCACGGGCCGCGCGAAGACAACCGCAGCCACACCAACGAGTCCGAGGGGTCGCCCGGCGTCACACGGCTGGTGGCGGGAAACGTGCTGCTGTACTGCGGAGGGACGCCGCACAGACCGGTGTCTGCGGTCGGTGTGGTCCAGCGCAGGTCGAGGGTGAGCGCGGGCGGTACCCAGCCTCCGGGGCGATGGCAGTGACCGCAGTTGGCGTGCAGGTACGCGCGCGCACGGTCCTCCGCCGACGCCTCGGGAGCGCGGTAGTCGGCCATCGCAACCGTGGCGGACACCGCTCGATCGAAAAGGTCGATCGAGGCGAGCGCTTCGAGCTGGTTGGCATGGCCCGCGGCGTACTCGACGGCTCGGTCGAGCTGGTCGAGCCGCGGGCCGAGGGCGCGTTGATCTCCGCTGCCGTGGCACGAGACGCACTCTTGGCGGGAGGGAAAGGTGTGCGTGACCACTTTGGGCGCGCCGTCGTGCTCGGTCAGCAGTGCCCGCGAGGTTCCGCTCTGCAGCAGGGTTGCCTCGGTGCCCGCGTCATCCCATGCGTACGTATGAAACTCCCACGACTGGCGACGGCGGATCATCACCCGCGTCTCCACCGGGGTGAGGGCTTCGGGCTGCGTGGGATCGGTCGCGTAGGCGAACGTCTTGAGCAGCACCGACGCCTCGGGAAATTGCAGGGTGCCGTCGTCCAGCACCGTGATGTGCTCGCCCGGCGGGACCGAGAGGTAGCGCTGCTTGTGGGCGCCGTCGGTCCAAAGCGGAGCGTTGAGGGTGTAGGGCACCAGGTCGGCGGAGGGATCGTCGGGTGAGCCGCAGCCGCTGTCGGACAAGGTGAGGGGGAACTGTCCGGGGGGGCGGTCGACCGCGAGCCGTCCGATGCGCCCGTCGGCATCCACGGCCCACAGCCCGCCTGCCGGATCGGCGGCCATTGCCGCGAGCGGTACGTCGAGCTCGGCAAGCAGCGCGCGCTGGCGCGGCTCGAGGCCTTCGGCCGGCCGCACCGCGTAGACTCGCCCCGAGCATCGGTCGGCATACACGAGCGAGCCATCGAGCACCGGGTCGACTCCATCGGCGGCGGCGGCCGACCCGGCGCCACAGTCTCCTTCGGTGTAGCGGTAGTGGCCCAGCGGCAAGGCGGTGTCGAGACCTTCACAGCCGCCCGGCAGCTGGCAGTCGATGCCGTCGACGTAGGGCCAGCCCAGGAATGTGCGCTCGACCACCAGGTTCGCCTCGGACATCGAGACCCCCACGTCGACGCACCACACCTGCTGCCGTGCGGCGTCTTGGGTGCAGGCCACCGGATCGCGCAGGCCCCAGGCCCACGCCTCGGCGATCGGGCCCGGTTCGTCGGCGTGCGGGTTGTCGGCAGGGATGTCGTAGCCGTGGGGAGTTTGGAGTGAGGAGACGTCGAGGCGGACGAGGTTGCCCGCACGCTCGTTCGGGTCGGTGGAGGGTCCCGTGCGATCGTCCTGCTCGCCATCGCCCAGCGGGATCCACAGCAGGCCGTCAGCCACGTGCAATCCGGCGCCGCGACGGCCTTCGGGATCGGTGTGCACAAAGCTCAACACCTCCAGCGGGGACGCCAAGGGTGATGCGTCCGCGACCCATCGCGTGACCCGGGAGCGGGCTGGCGATGTTGTCTCGCGGCGGGCGTACAGGTACTCGCCGTCGAGGGCCAGCCCGCTGATGGGCTCGCCGTCGGCCTCGCGCAAGGTCGTCGCTGCCCCGGCGTCGGCCGTGGGATCGATCGCGAGGATGCGTCCATCGTCCGTGCCGAGCACGAGCGCCCCCGGGGGCGTGACGACCAGCGCGGTGACGCCGAGCACGGCGTCGGATGCGATGGGGTCCAGGCGGAGCGGCGGCAGCAGCCCTGGCGCCCAGCCTTCGAACCGGCACTGGCGCGTCGACGGGCGTGGCGGAAGCACGGGGCCGGTCGGTGGCTGCGCCGTGCTCTCCTCGCTGGCGGCCTCTCCCGTGCTCGAGCCCGGCAGAGGCGTATTTGCGCCCGATTGTGACCCACAGGCGGCAATTAGCGTCCCGCAGCCCACTACGAGTGCGGTCGCTACGGAACGCGCTCTCATCCTTCGCTGGGCAGCGTAGCAGAGCGCCTGCACCGATTTTCCTCCAAACCGCCCTCGCGCAGTCTTTGCGCGGGCCCGGAGCGGGCCGGGCCCGCTGATCGTTTCCGGCGTCGGCGGCACTACCCACACGATGCTCTCGCTTGCCTTATCCAGCGTCGTCCTTGCCGCGGCGGTCGCCCCGTTCGGCGGTGCTGCTCCGCCGCCCGAGATCCCCGAGCCCACCCCACCAGTGCTTCCCCAGACCCCGGGCGGTGCCGTGCCCGAGGCCAACGTGACGGCAACCGAGGCGCCGAGCGATGGACCCGCGGCCGACGAGCGCACTGCGGTCCCGGCTGCCCCCGTGGTCGAGCCGCCCGAAGTTGCGACGGTCGAGTCGGCATCGGCTCCGTCGCCCATCGGGCCGTCGCGAGCGAGCGCCGATCCCTTCGAGTCGCTGCCCACCGCCGACGCCGAGCGCCCCCCGGGTCTGCAGGCGGGCCTCGACCTCGGCAACGACTACGTCACCGTTCGACAGCCACGGTGGCGCGGAACGGGCTTGTTCATCACCGCGGGCATCGGCTACGCGATGGGCGTGGCCTACCAGGCCGGTGACGCCGCGATCTGCGGTGACTGTGCCATCGGTGTGGTCGAGCGGGTGTTTCTCGCCAGCAGCATTGGTGCCGCAGCCGGAGCCGGTGTGCTCCGAGCTCACGCGGACGCCTACGACGACGTGGCACTGGGCCGCAAGAAGCGAAACTCCCGGCGTGCGCTCATCGCCGGGGCTGCGCTCACCGGTATCGGAGCCGTGGTGGGGCTGGCCAACGAAGGCATGTGGTGGCGGTGTGTGTTGGACGGCTCGGGGCCGTACTCGGTGCCCGACACCAACTTCGACTTCGACATCGGACCGTCATGCCGAACGTCGCTGTCGAGGGCCATGCTCGACATCTCGACCGGGGCGTCCGCCACCGGAATCGGGCTGCTCACGTGGGCCATCGTCTATCGTCGCGATGCTCGGGCGTACCAGCGAGCGCGGGTGATCTCCTTGCGGCCCAGGGCGACGCGGGACCAGTGGGGGCTGACCCTCGAAGGGAGGTTCTAGCGTGCGACGCGGACTGGCGCTCGTGACGGTGGTGATGGGCCTGGCATCGGCGGGGGGCTGCCGTCCGGCGAGCTTCGGTGAGTCGGCGAAGGTGCGGGTGCCTCGCGGCGCTGTTGCCAAGGGGATGGCGTACCAAGACGCCGGAGTGGTCGTGCCCCGGGGTGACCCGGAAGAAAGCACGACCGAGCCTCGCGTGCTGCGGGCCGCCGACGATGTCGTGGTGGTGGTCCCACGCGACGATGTGATGCCGCGCGGGGTGAAGACGCAACAGCGGTATGGGGACTAGCGTGGCCCCGCGACGCACGCGTTCGGCTCCGTGCCGGCAATGGAGGCGCGACCGAACGCCAACGCCGTGCTCGCGTCCCGGAGCGCGCTCGCGCTGCGCAGGCACCCGGAGCCGACACACGGTGGGCTGTTGGAACGGTCCAACGCCGTGGGTGCGCAGTACATCATCGTGTCGACCGACGACCTGGGCTCAGGTCACCGAGACGGACGAGGACAACGATATCCTCGCCATTCCGATCACCGTCGTGCCGGCCTGCTCCGGCTGAACGGTGGGCGCACACCCCGTGGCTCGGGTTGGCCGCGGAGCGCGGCCGTGGCCAACTGGAGACCCGAGGGGCCTACTTCCGGAGCCCCTTGTAGTCGAACTCCACGATCAGCTCCTCGTCCAACGACAGCAGCTTCTCGAACTCCACCGCCTCTCCCTCGTTGGGCAGGCTCACCTTCACGGGCACCGCACCGGTGCCCAGTCCGCCGCTGTTGGCCAGGCCGCCGGCCTGCTGCTGGAATTCGGGGGTCTCGGTCTCGATGTAGTACGAGTCCTCTTGAGGGATGGGGTTCGAAAGGTAGTCGACGTGCCGCAGTGAGCCGTCGAAGCTGCGCTTGCGGATCTTCGTACGCTCGGGCGAGTTGATCGTCCACGCGACGTAGGTGCTGGGCGCATCGGCCTGCGGCAAGATGGCCTTGAAGTGGCCGCGTCCGTTGTCGGGGGTGGGATCGGTGGTCTCGACATAGACCACCTCGACCTGGAACGCTGCTAGTGAGCCGCCGGTGGACTGCGAGCGGAGCAGGGGGACCATCACCCGACCGTCCGCGGCCTTGGCGGGCTGGACGGCACGACCGCCGACGGAGGCGCTCCACAGCTCGGCGCCCTCGGGGAGGGTGAGGCGAAGGAACTGCCGCCGATTGTTGCGGACGCGGTACTGGACGGAGGTCAGGCGCCGCCCTTGCCGGGTCCACATGGTGCGGGCGCGGGTCTCGTCGAGCAGGGTGACCAATACGTCGACGTCGTCGTGCTGCGCGACGGTGAGGGGGATGTTGGGCTCGGCGCCGAGGTACTTGTAGCCGAGCAGCACGGGCTGGTCGGTGATGCCCAAGATCGCGGCGGGAAGCGAGCGGACATCCACGGTGGTGGCTCCGGCCACGTCGCCCACCCCCACCTCCAGGTTGCCTCGGGCCTCCACGCCCACCCAGCCCTTGGCTCGCTCCACGCCCAGCGGCACGACGACCGGGGCGGCGAGGTCTTGGCTCTTCTCGCCGACGACCTTCTCCATCTGAAGCTGGAGTGAGTAGGCACCCTCGGCCGCGTAGTTGAGGACGACCTCGAGCGTGCCGTCCTTGTGATTCCAGTCTCGGATGCCCGAGCCGGTGACATCGAGCAGCGTCATGTCCTTGGGTAGGGAGAACTTCAGCGTGTTGACCCCTGCGAAGAGGATTGTGTCCTGAATCGTGGTGGTGGTTCGCATCAGCCCGTCACCGATGCCCACCAGGGTGTAGACCTCGGCGTAGACGCGAGCGTCTTGCTTGGCGGCCTCGGGAATCTCGACCTGCCAGCTCACCGAGAGCGCTCCGGTCGCGGGCAGCGTGGCCTCGACGACCCGGTCGGCGCCCACCACCTTGTCGGACTCGAGGCGGGCATTGGCGACGGTGAAGTCGAGGTCTTGGTCGGCGGGGACGGCCAGCTCGAGCTGGGTGGCGCCCGAGGGGGCCAGGTCGAACGACAGCGAGCTGCGGCCCTGGGCCGTGGTGACTGCCGCCGCGAACTCGAGCTTCAGATCGAACGCACCGCGCCGGTCGGTGACCAGGGTGTAGTAGTCGTCCTCGATGACGACGGCGGCCTCCTTGCCATCGATGGTCGCGCTCTGGAGGGCGACGGTGGCAGGGAGCACGGGGATGCGCGCCCAGCCCTTCTTGCGCAGCACCTCCACGTGGAGCTTGGCGTCGAACGTTGCCGCATGCGGGCGTCCGTCCTCGATGAGTACGCGGCCCTTGTAGCGGGCGGAGGCCAACGCGTGATCTCGCGGTGCCTCGGCCTCCACCGTCTTGGACTGCTCGTACAGCTTGAGGAACTCGTCGAGCTTCATGACCACCCGCTCGGGCTCCTCCGCGTGGGTGGCGGTGGCGGGCAGCGCGAGCAACGAAACGATGATGGGAGCGGCAAGGAATCTGCGCATGGTCGTGGTCTTCCAGCTCGGCTAGCGACGGCGAAGCCGGCGGCGCGCGTCGATGGTGAGGGTCTGGGTCTGGTTGGCGTCGATGAGAAGTTGTTGGTAGAGCACGGCCTCGCCGGTGGCCGGGATGACGACCGACAGGGCCGAAGCGGTGACCTTGGGGGCGGCGAGGGCCTCGTTGGCACCGCCCTTGCCCTGACCGCCGTGGCCGTCGCGAGGGGGTGGGGGTGCTTCCCCGTCGTCGAAATCGTAGACGCTGACGCTCGAGTCCGACGTCGGGACGTTGAACGAGCCGCCTCGCGCGCGGCGTGACGAACATTTGGCGCGACGGCGCGAAGGCGCTTGGATGGCCCGAATTCGACGGCGTCGAGCGGGTGGCTCGCTCGCGTGGAGCTTGGCATCCGGCTGAGGTTCGATCCGGTCCAGGTCGGCAAACGCGGCCTCATCGGCCTCAAGGGGCTCATCGGCGTCGTCATCGGGCTCGTCGACGACCGCAGGCTCGACCGGGACGGGCTGGGCGGTGGGTGTCACGGGGGTGGGCATGGCCTCCGCTTGATCTTGGCCGGTCACCGCCGATTCCGTGACTTGGCCCTCCTCGGGCGCTTCGTTGGCCATATCGGGGGCGGGGTCGTCGGTCGGCATGACGTCGCCCCCACCAAAGCTGGTCGTGAGCGAATCAGACTCACGCGCAGAGCCGCCCGCGATCGATGTCGATGCCCTCTTGTACTTGACGCCCCGGCGCCAACGGCCGCGCTTGGCCTTCTTCTTGGAGATGGTCTTGAACCTGGTCGCCACCCGCGTGTTGACCGAGCGCTGCTCGACCGACTCGGTCTGCTCGAGCTTGGCCAGCTTTCCGCCCAGCTCCAGGGCAGCTTCGTAGCTGGCCTCGGCCTCCTCGTAGTCGCCCGCCTCGGCTGCCTTCTCGGCCTCGGCGATCAGCACTTCCTGCTCGAGGAACTCGTCGGCGGCGCGGGCCTTGGCCTGCTCCTTGACGCGGCGCTGGAGGGTGACATCGCCCTTGGGCTTGGCGTCGTCGGTCCCTTCGATCACGTCGATGTTGGACTGCAGCCGCGCCATGTTGCTGTTGCGCACGCCGAGACGCTCGAGCTCGTCGAGGCTGGCCTGGGCCGAGTCGAAGTCGTTGGACAGGTAGCCCTGCACCGCCTCCTCGAACATGGCGTCCGCTGCGGCGGACGCTTCGTCTCCGATGCCCACGCCATACGTCA
>JAHZJA010001394.1 GCA_022601155.1 Deltaproteobacteria bacterium
TCTCGTGGCGAGTGCCGCTCTTGTTCCGGACCATGTCGACCGACAGATGCGATGCGCTGCGGAGCTTGGCGTACAGCTTCATCGCGCCATCGAGCGAGTTCAATGGCTGTCCATTGATGCCGGTGATGAGGTCACCGGTCCGCAGCCCGAGCATGCGAGGCAGCGTGCCCTTGCGAACTCTCGACAGCCGGAAGCCGGAGAGCCCGTCGCGAGAGTACGGCCGCGCGTTGCCCTGGGTAGCGAGCATCGCTGGATTGGCCAGCAGCTGCGCCACGAACTTGCGCTCCACGGTGCAGCTCATGCCCGAACACTTGATCGCATCGGAGGCGCCGTCGATCTCGTTCTTGTACTTCTTCTTCGTATCCGACGGCGTGGTGGGCTTTTCTTGGCTCACCTTGGGCCGCGGCGGCGGGGCCTCGGCCGACAGCTGGAGGTACTGCACGCCGGTGGGCGTCTGCAGGTACACGATGCCCAGCGAGACGGTGAGCAGCTGGATGTTGTCGAGCACCTGCTCGCCCTCGGCATACACGCCGGTGCCACCCTCGGTTTGAGAGATCGTGGCCAGCGAGATGCCTGATGCATCGGCTTCCATCGTGGCCACCAGCGCCAGGGGCAGCTGGCTCGGCACCGCGTCGGGGAACTCGAGCGTCGCCTCGGCGCCCGCGGGAGGCGGAGTCGCCGCGGCCTCCTCGGGGACCTCGGGCGCACAGTTGGGGCAAAACACGTTGTACTTGGTGATGGAGGAGAGCACGGCGTTGCCGCTGCCCCCCTTGTTGTTCAACGCGATCGGCTTCTTGCCCGGCTTGGCGGCCTTTTCGTCGTCGTCCTCGTCGTCGTCATCGACCTCCGCCGCGGCTGCCTCGAGGGGCTCGGCGCCGGCCATGACCTGCCACCCCACGAACGTCGCAATCGCGTGCGTGGCGAGGTAGAGCGCTCCCAGACCCGCGACTCCTGTCACGATCCGGAACGCCAGGTTGGCAGACATGCGTGCGATGACGGTCCTCCGGTTGCAGCCGAGCGTGCGCGAACCGGGCTCGGTCCCACGTCAATGGCTGCAATTGGGTGCTAACACGCGTTTGCGTGACTCGCAAACGCCGGGGGCGCCGCTCGGATGGGAGCTCGTCGACCGCTCGGAGCGGCCTTCGCGACATCTTGTCATGGCGTCTGCCCGAGCTCGCGCCGAGCCCGCCACAGGGTTTCGCGGCTGGGGCTTGGTGGACAGACTACACTCCGTTTGACAACCTCTCGCACGCCCAATGCCCAAATCGGACCGAAGCGACGGCGACGCGCATTTTGAGTTCGACCGGACCCGGGATGGCGACCTCCACGCGGCCCTCAAGAAGGAGGGCTATCGTCTTCCCAAAGAGCTGCTACAGCGCTCTAAGGCCCAGATCCTGCTCAGCGGCGCGCGTCCGTTCGGCTACATCGCAGCGGCCATCGGCCTGGCCAGCGCCGGGCTGGCGTGGCCGCTGGTGATCCTGGCTGCGCTGCCGCTGTTCCTGGCCGCACAGCGCGCGTTCCTCACCCTGGTCCACGACGCTTCGCACAAGCTGTACAGCGAAGACCGAGCCACCAACGATCTACTGGCGGACTTCTTCGCTGCGGGCTTCATCGGGATGTTGCTGCGCAAGTATCGGAAGATCCACTTGGCCCATCACGCGGCCAACGGCAGCGCCGACGATCCCGAGTACTTCGGTTACGAGGTGGTGACCCGGGCTGGCGGTATGGCGCGCTTCATCCTGCGCTATGCACTGGGCTTCGAGATCCTCTACCTGCTCCGCAAGTACCACGTGGGGCAGGACGAGTACCTGGGTGCAAAACGGATTCGGAAGGGCTCGGTGGACGATGTGCGGCGCTTCGAGAAGCTTAGCATCGTCACCAGTCAGCTGGCGCTGCTGGCCGCGATGTGGGCGGGCGGCTGCCTGTACCTGTATCCGGTTTGGGCCTATGTCGCGATGAGCTGGTCGCCGCTGCTCAGCCGGCTGCGCTTCCTCGCCGAGCACCCCGGACACGGCCAGCTGACCAAGAGCACACGGGGTACGTGGTGGGAGCTGGTCTACTTTGCTCCGTACCACTTCAACTTCCATCTCGAGCATCACCTGTGGCCGTCGCTGCCGCCGTATCGGCTTCCCGAGGCGCACGACAGCCTGCTGCGTTCGGGGTTCTTCGAGCGCAATCCGAGCTTCCTGGCCAATTCGTTCGTCGAGACCCTGGGCGAGTATCCCAGCGGCAAGGCTTGAGCGGCCGCCGGGCTTCAACGGCTGGGCGGTGTGTGGGCCGGGTCCCACATCGAGTCGGTGCCCAGGCCGCGGCTTGTCACCACCCCAAGGCGCGGACACAATGGACCGCGGAAGTTCTTAGCGACCGGACGCGCCCGCTGTCGGTCGGTCCCCCTCGACTACCCAGGATTTACCCATGACGACCATTGAACGAACGCCCGGACCCCTCGGCCCCATTGCGATCGCGCTGGCCGCCATCGCCTTGCTTCCAGGTGCCTGCAAGGACGATCCAACGCCGGGCTCCGACGGGGCATCGAGCAATGGCAACCCCAGCACTGGCTCCGACAGCGCCGACTCGGTCGAGCTGCTGTGTACGCCGGGCGAAGTCCAGTGCAATGGCCAAGGCTTCTTGGACACCTGCGCGCCGACGGGCCTCGAGTGGCTCACCGAGCCGTGCGGCACCAACGAAGTGTGTCGCCCGTGCGACGAGGACGACACGTGCGCCGAGGACTTCTGCATTGGCCCGTGCGAGGTCGAGGCGGAGCTGCCGTCGTCGGCGGGGTGCTCGTTCATCGCCAACCGCCAGCTCCACCCGTTTCCCGGCGAGTCCGATGGCCTGGTCGTCTCCAACCCCAACACCGAGCTGGACGCGACCATCCAGCTGTTCCAGACCCCGGAGGGCGAGCGCAAGGAAGACCCGGTCGGTGATCCCATCGTGCTGGCGCCAGGTGAGGAGACCCTGTTCGAGCTCGATGCGAGCTTCGTGCTCGGCGAGTCCTCGATGTTCCGGACCGGCGGCACCTACCGCGTGCAGAGTGACGCGCCCGTCATCGCCTACCAGCACTCACCGCTGTCGACCGGTGGCAACGACTCCTCGATGCTGTTGCCCGAGACGACGCTGCGCCGCGACTACGTGGTGGCCTCGTATGCGCCGCACGAGGAGCAGGGGGAGAACCTGGGCGAGCCCAGCTACTTCGAGATCGTGGCGCTGGAGGATTTCACCGTCGTGCAGTGGACCCCGCCGGTCGACACGGCGGGGACGGGGCTCAACATCGACTTCGTCTCTGCCGGGGAGACGAGCGCCGAGCTGCACATGAACCGGTTCGACACCGTCCGCGTGGCGGCCTCGGCCAACTTCCAGATGGATGCCGACCTTCGCGACGTGTCTGGCACCGTGATCCATGCGACCAAGCCCATCTGGGTGATGGGGGCCAGCCGCTGCTCCCGGGTGCCCGTGCGCGAGTTCCCCGAGCTTGGACGCTGCGATCCCCTCCAGGAGCTGCTCATCCCGCTCGACTACTGGGGGGAGCGCTACGTGGCCCCGCACTCGCCGACCCGCGGCAACGAGCTCAACTACTGGCGGGTGTACTCCGCGTCCCCCGGGGTGCGGATCACCGCCGAGGGCAACCTGGGCTGCACGGCGGAGGTCATCACGGCCGACAACTGCACGGCCCCCAACGAGTTCGACGGGACGGGCTGTACGCTGGCGGCACGCGGTTCGTGGGTCGAGCTGGTGGTCGAGAACGAGTGCAGCTTCTTCCTCGACAGCAACAACACGGGCGCGTTCTTGCCGGTGGGCTACGTCCAGAGCAGCCGTCACAACAACGACGAGCCGGCCGAGACCGCAGCGGAGGACGGCGATCCGTCGATGTACCAGATGGTGCCCGTCGAGCAGTTCCTCAGCCGCTACGTGTTCTCCACGGGCAAGAATTTCGACTTCCACTACGCGCAGGTCATCCGTGAGGTGGGCGGCCCCAGCGTGTTCCTCGACAACGAGAGCGTGACCGGCTTCTACCCCGTCACTCCGACCTACGAGGTGGCCGACGTGCTCATCGACAAGGGCGCGCACGTCATCGAGAGTGGAGTGCCATTTGGCGTGGTGCAGTTCGGCTACTCGTCGGGCGGTCCCAGCGACCTGTGCACGCATCCGATCGACGGTGGCGATGTGTGCCACGCCTCCTACGCGTATCCGGGCGGCATGAAGTCCGAGCGCATCAACATCCCGTAGCGTCCAGGCGCCGCGTATCGTGTCGTGGAGGCCTCAGCCGCCAGCCGGCGTGCTGAGGCCACCGACCGCGGCACGAGCTCGCGAGGCAGCCGCACCACATTGCGCTCGTCGATGGTCGCGGCCAGGATCGAGGTCGCACCGCGTGGCACTGTGGACGAGGCCATCATGCCATGCCCACCACCATCGCCAACGAACGGCGGGGCCTTGCGAAACGATCTGGACGACGGCAGGACCCTCACGGCCTGCAGACTCATTTGGACAATCTAGACTCGACTTTGGCGGTTTTCCATGGGCCAGAACGCTGTCAGCGGCAGCTGCCTGGCGAGGCTGCGCTTCGAAGGCGCATCGGGTCATGCGTCGAGGAGCGAAAACACTGCCA